>CAYINH010000162.1:0-6288 GCA_964364615.1 uncultured Gemmatimonadaceae bacterium | reverse complement strand
TACCGCAGATGACCAGGCTGGCGCGGCTGCTGAGGTGGATCGCCGACCGGATTGTCGATGACATGGCCCGGCATGGCGGACTCATCACCCGGGAGGACCTCGCCGGCTATCAACCCGTGGAGCGGGCGCCGGTCAAGGGTAACTACCGCGGCCACGACATTATCAGCATGCCGCCGCCCAGTTCGGGAGGCGTAGCGTTGATCGAGATGCTCAACATCCTCGAGCACTTCAACCTGGACCAACGCCAGCGATACGACGCCACCACGGTTCACCTGGTCATCGCGGCGATGCGCCGAGCCTACCTCGACCGGGCCCGCTGGCTGGGTGACCCTGATTTTGTGGAGGTCCCTGTCGCCCGGCTGACCGACAAGCGCTACGCCGCGACCCTTGCGGCCGGCATCGACACGACCCGGGCGACCGTGAGCACCGCATTGGGGGCGGACATCGTTGCCGCGGCCACCGCTCCCGAACCGGAGGAAACGACTCATTTCTCGGTGGTCGACGCTGACGGGATGACGGTTTCCAACACCTACACCCTGGAGGGAGGCTACGGCTCGTATGTGGTGGTGGAGGGGGCCGGGTTCCTGCTCAACAACGAGATGGGCGACTTCAACAAGAAACCCGGAGTCACCACGACGACAGGAGACATCGGCACCCCGGCCAACCTGATCGCCTCCGGCAAACGGATGCTCAGCTCGATGACCCCGACGATCGTTCGGAAGAATGGCCGGACCGTCCTGGTGACCGGATCCCCGGGCGGGCGGTCCATCATCAACACTGCACTGGCGGTGGTACTGGGCGTCACCGCGTTCGAACTCGACGCGCGGCACGCCGTCGACGCCCAGCGGATCAATCACCAGTGGCTGCCGGATCAGACAAGCATCGAAGGTGGGGCACTGACTCCTGAAGTGCTCGCGGCCCTCAGGGCGATGGGCCATGACATCCGGGAGGTAGCCCGGTTCGGGGTGGGAGACGCCCACAGCATCACCATCGACCCGGCCACCGGAACGGCCCACGGCGCGGCGGACTCCCGGAGCAGCGACAGCAAGGCCTCTGCGCCACCGCCTCGAGCGCGGCCTCCGCGTCTTCCTCAGCGACCATCAGCCGGATCACTCCGGCAAACGGCAGCGGCAGCATGCCACCAGCGTTGTCGGTACTGATCACAGCATCAATCCCCGTGGCCTCCAGCACCGCAAGATCCAGGGTGGCCTCGGCGATGTTGTGATAGCGGCCGACCGGAATCAGCTTCACCGCCCTCAGGCCCCCGGGCGACGGCTCGCCAGGATCTTGACGTAGCGATACCAGAACTCCGCCGCGTCATGGTACGCCTTGACCCCGACCCGCTCATCGCGACCGTGAGCCCGGACGTCCCCCACCTCCTCGAAGATTCCCGCCACCCCATAGGTCGGGATCCCCGCGTTTCTGGTATAGAGACCATCGGTGGCCCCGGTAGACATTTCGGGGACCACACCGGCGCCGGGCCACATCTCGCCGACCAGGCGGGTCAGCGGCGCCATGATTTCCTCTGTCAGCGGCGACGGTGGGCTCGGCCGAATCGCCTGGATCCGGGAGAACTTGATCGCGCTGTCGGCCACCAGCCGCTTGAGGATCGCTTCGACGCTGTCGGCTGATTCGGTCGGGATGATCCGGCAGTTGACCGTGGCCCGCGCCAGCTGGGGCAGCGCGTTCTCGGCATGCCCCCCGAGCAGTTCGGTCGCGACACAGGTGGTCCGGAGCACCGAGTTGTAGTACGGATGGACCGCAGATAGCCGAGCGGCGGCGGCGGGTGACCCATCCCTTGCCACCTCGCGCATCAGGTCGGCGAGTTCCGCCGGCTGGGTGGCGGCCGAGGCGGCAAAGTAGGCCCGCGACACCTCGGTCAGGTTGACCGGGAATGTGTAGCCGGCAATCCGGGTGAGGCCCGACGCCAGCCGGTAGATCGCGTTGTCCGGAATCGGGATCGAGCTGTGACCGCCCTTGTTGCGCACTTCCAGATGGAAACTCAGATACATCTTCTCCGCGGCCTGAACGCTGAAGGTGATCGGCTTGCCGTCGCGCAGTTCGCCACCACCGCCATCGGTGTTCAGGGCGTACCCGGCATCCACCAGCGGACGATGCTCCTTCAACACCCAGGCGATACTGGCACCCAGAGTCTCCTCATCGGAGCTGAGAACGATGATCAGGTCGCGCGTCGGCTTGAACCCTTCCTGCCAGTACCGGACGAAGTTGGCCACCAGCATGGCAGCTCCGGCTTTGTTATCGGTGGTGCCGCGGCCATAGTAGAACCCGTCGTTTTCATTGAACTTGTAGGGGTCCAGGGACCAGTCCTCCCGCCGGGCATCCACCACATCGAGGTGGGCCATCAGGAGGATGGGCGCCCCTCCCGTTCCATCGCCCCGGTACCGGGCCACCAGCATCCCCTGCCCGGGGACCGCCTCGAGGACCTGCACGTCTGCCGCGGGGAGTCCGGCTGCGATCAGCCGCCGAGCCATCGCCTCGGCTGCCTCGCGGGTGTGGCCGGCAGAATCCGAAGTGTTGATCTCGATCAGTTCGGCGAGAATCTCCCGTTCCAGCCTCCGGGCGGCATCCCCAGTCTGGGCAGCCACCGGGGTGACAGACAGCAGGACCGTGAACAGAACGAAGGTGACAACACCGCGCATGAGGGCCTCGAGAACGGAGAAGGGCGACCCGGGGAACATGGGCTGAGGAGCTCCTGGTGTCCACTTGATGTCCTGCCACTGCTGCCGAGTCCGTCGTATCATCGGTCGAGTGACCCACCCGCGAGTCAGGTACGGTGCGCCAGATCGGCCGCTCCTTCTCGAGCGCCACCCGGCTCAGGGTCCCGACCAGGGAGTTCACGATACCGTTGAGCTCGCCCGGGACCGACCCCCCGGGGGCCTCGGCGGACCTAGCGGGGCACCACCGCCGGAATCCCGAGCCGCTGGACCAGGGCGTTGAACGCCGCCAATTCGGCTCCCAGGAGGCGTTCGAGTCCACTCTGCTCCGTGGCCCAGAGCCGTTCCAGGTCCCGGAACCGCTCCTGCTGTCCCGCCGTGAGCGGGGGCTCCGCCCCATCCACTGTCCCCATGAGCTGGAGCAGCTGCGCATCGAGCTTGCTGGTGAAGTTCACCACGTCCTGAAAGGTGGTGGACTTGGGCTGGACGAGCCGCTCCTCGGCCTCCCGCATCTGCTTCCCAAGCGAGTCGGCCGCCGCCTTGAGCTCCGAATGCCCCGGGGTACCCTCGGCCCGGGTCACCGCTGACTTCATCTGCTCCCGTGCCGTGCGAAGCCTCCGGACATAGCCAAACAGGTCCGCGAGATGCACCTGGAGGGTCGCCGCCATCCGCTCCTGGGCGGCGTAGGCCTGGGCTGGATGATTGAACCGGGGATCGGCCCGCACCTCGAGGTTGGTAGTCGCGGACGCATCGCCCACGCTCAGCCGGACGGTGTAGCGCCCCGAGGTGACCAGCCGACCCTGGGCACCACCCAGCGTAAACAGTCCCGCCACACTTTCGAACCCCTGGTGCCGGAAGTCCCACGCCACCCGGTTCATCCCCTTGTTCAGGGAAATCGAATCGGCCGGCACCGGCTTGCCTGATGCGTCCTTCTCGCGCCGCGTCACATAGGTGCGGATCACCTGCCCAGTGCCGTCGAGAATCTCGAGCCTGGCCCGCGTGGTCGAGTCGGGCGCCAGCGGCAGATGGAGGTACAGCTGGGCGCCGCCCGGCGGATTTGCGGCAAACCCCGGCACATTGGGCGAGAAGCCACCACCCCCGGCCACCCGAGGAGCGGACCCGCTGGAGTAGACCGCCACACCCGGTGTAGCGCCCGGGGTCAGTTCGCGAAGCAGGGTCACATCGTCGAGCACCCAGAAGGCCCGGCCCTGGGTGGACGCCACCAGGTCGTTGCCGTTGATCTGGAGGTCGGTGATCGCGACCACGGGGAGGTTGAGCTGCAACTGCTTCCACAGCTGCCCCCCGTCGAACGACACATAGAACCCCCGCTCGGTGCCGGCGTACAGCAGCCCCTTCCGGACGGGATCTTCCCTGACCACCCGAACCCATGCTTCAGGGCCAATCCCGTTGACCAGCCGAGTCCAGGACTTCCCGTAGTCAGCGGTCCGGTAGATGTGCGGTGTCTGATCGTTGAACTTGTACCGGGTGACGGCCGCGTAGGCCGTGGCCGGGTCGTGGGGCGACGCCTCGATCGAGTTGATCATCGACTCGGGGAGACCCTTCGGGGTCACATTCTCCCAGGTGGTTCCTCCATCCCTGGTCAGGTGGATCAGTCCATCGTCGGTCCCGACCCAGATCAGCCCGGCCTGTCTTGGAGACTCCGCGATGGTGAAGATCGTGTTGTAGACCTCGCCACCGGCGCCTTCATTGGTAATCGGGGAACCACCCGGGCCCTGTTTTTCCTTCTCGTTTCGAGTCAGGTCAGGGCTGATCGGGATCCAGCTGTTGCCTCGATCGGTTGAACGGAGCACGACGTTTGCCCCATGGTAGAGCACTGAGGGGTTGTGATCGGAGGCGACAATCGGGGCGTTCCAGTTGAATCGATACTTCTGCTCGCTCGGAATCGAGGCCAGCCCCTGGGTCGGGTAGGCCATGATGTCGCGCTGCGAGCCGTTCCGGGTATCCATCTCCGAGATGATCCCCTGGTAGCACCCGCCATAGAGGTAGCGCGGGTCATCGCGGTCGAAGGCCAGGTAGGCGCTCTCGCAGCCCGCCGCGTCGAGCCAGTCCTTCCAGCCGATCCCCGGAGCGTTGAAGTTGGCACTGGGGGTCGCCACCGAGTTGTTGTCCTGCTGACCACCGTACACCCAGTAGGGGAACCGGTGGTCGGTGTTGACCCGGTAGAACTGGGCGGTCGGCTGGTTCTCCTGGCTGCTCCAGGTCTGGCCGGCGTTGCCGGTAATGGTGCCGCCGCCGTCGTCGGCCAGGATCATCAGCCGGCTGTCGTCGGGGTTGATCCAGAGCCCGTGGGTGTCGCCGTGCGGAATGTTGAGCGACGTGAAGGTCTTGCCACCGTCGATCGACCGGGTGAGTGGTGCGTTCAGGACATACACCGTTTCCAGGTCCTTCGCGTCGGGCACCACCTCGATGTAGTACCAGGCGCGGGCCCGGATCAGCCGGTTGGCGGTGGTGAGCCGCCACGTGGCCCCGGCATCGTCGCTCCGGAACAGTCCGCCGTCCTCGGCCTCGATCATCGCCCACACCGTGTTGCCATCGACCGGGGAGACCGCGATCGCCGTCTTCCCCATCGCCCTGGGAAGCCCCTTGTCGAGTTTGGTCCAGGTGTCGCCGCCGTCGGTGGACTTCCAGAGCCCGCTGCCCGCTCCGCCACTCCGCACCTGCCAGGGCAGTCGGACATGCTGCCAGTAGCCGGCGTAGAGAATCCGGGGATTGTGCGGGTCCATCGAGAGGTCGCTGGCGCCGGCGCTGTCGCTCACGGTGTGGATCAGCGACCAGTTCTTTCCACCGTCTCGACTCCGATAGATCCCCCGCTCGGGATTGGGGCCATGGGTGTTGCCCTGGGCGGCGACGTACACCAGGTCGGGGTCGTTGGGGTGCACCCGGATCGTGGAGGTGACCTGGGTCTTCTCGAGCCCCAGGTGCTTCCAGGTCTTGCCGGCGTCGGTGCTCCGGTAGACCCCGTCTCCCGCAGAGGTGGTTACGCCCCGGACCGCATGCTCGCCCATCCCGAGGTAGATCACGTTCGGGTCGGACGGGGCCACCGTGATGGCGCCAACCGAGCCGGTCTTGAGCTGCCCGTCGGTGATGCTGTGCCAGGTGAGCCCCCGGTCCTCGGTCTTCCAGACCCCGCCCCCGGTATAGCCGACATAATAGAGGTCAGGCTGGCCCCGGACCCCGGTCGCGGTCACTGATCGGCCACCCCGGAAGGGGCCGATGTTCCGCCACCTGAGCGGGCTGAACATTGAGCCCGAGTCGGGTTGCTGGGCGACGGCCTTCGGAACCTCCGACCAGGCGATCAGGGCCAGGGCGAACAGGAGGCTCGCGGCGCGCGCGGCCACAGAGGAGAGCTTCTGGGACATGGTGATCTCATCGGATTGGGGAACCCGGAGAAGCTAACCCCAATTCCGGCCGATCGCCCCTGGCTTGGTGCCGCGGGTGGGGAGTGCCCTTGGTGGCTGGCAGTCCCTGCTACGCTCGCCTGGCGGGTTCGGGGTCCAGCGGCAGGGACTGACGCCACCAGAGGTCACCCCCCACCCCCCGCCCCCCACCCCCCCCCAGGCGCGGCCAGAATTCGAGGTTGGACCCCAGGAAG
>CAYINH010000161.1:0-6290 GCA_964364615.1 uncultured Gemmatimonadaceae bacterium | reverse complement strand
CGGTGCTTCAGCTCCTCGATGATCCAGCGACAGGCCTCAAACGCCTCCGCCCGGTGCGCCGACCCCGCCGCGATGGCCACCGCCGTGTCGCCGATCTCCAGGGGTCCCACTCGATGGGCCAGCGCCACTCGGCAGGGCCACCGGAACTCCGCCTCGCTCACCAGCCGGCCGCACTCCGCCTCGGCCATGGCCGGATAGGCGCTGTACTCAAGGCGGCTGACCGACCGGCCTTCATGATGATCGCGCACCACGCCGAGGAAGGTCGCTATCCCGCCAACTTCGGCGTGTGCCACCTGAGCCACCAGTGCGTCCAGGCTGATCACGTCCTCCGTGAGGTAGGCCATTTCATCCCCCTGCCATCGGAGGGAGGATCGCCAGCTCATCCCCGAGCGCCAGCCGGGCGTCAAGGCCCACTCGCTCCAGATTGCGTGCCACCAGAAGTTGAGCCGGCAGCGCCTCAGCCCCAGCCTGCTCCCGCAGGACAGCCAGGGCAGCCCCGACAGTGCAACCGATGGGAAGTTCGAGCTCCAGCCGGGGCGTCCCCAGCAGCTCCGCGTACCGGGCAAACAAGAGCACCGGGATGTGCAGCCGGGTGGCGGGAGGCCGATTGCTGGTGGTCATGGCCGGAGTATCACGCATCTGCCAGTCCGGGGCAACCGGAAGGCGCACAAAAACGGGCCGACCACCTGGGCCGGCCCGATCCTGTCACTGGTGGCTTGTTTCGCGTCACCCCCCGAAGCCGCTCGGCGGGGCCGCGGCCGGGGTGTCGTCTTCGGCCACCAGAGTGCGCAACTCCTTGCTTGGCTTGAATACCGGAACCGGCCTCGCCGCCACCTCGACCGGATCACCGGTCCGCGGGTTGCGCGCCATGCGGGTCTTTCGGTGCCGGATCTTGAAGGTCCCGAATCCGCGCACCTCGATGTTCCGCTGTTCCTTCAGCGCCTGCTTGATGGAGTCGAGGAAGAGATCCACCACCCGGGCGCAGTCCTTTTTCGAAATCAACGGCCCCGATGTCTTAGCCATCGCAGCGGTTACCAGCTCGACAAGATCAGCCTTGGTCATGTCTCCCCCGGAGCGTCAGAGAGCCCGGCAAGAGGCCGGGCGTCGCAAGGCTATGCTACGGCGTTACCCGTTGTCTGTCAAGAGGTTGCGGCTTTTTCGCTACGGTTTTCGGCCAGAAGCGCCAGGAACTGCTCGAAATGGGGGTAGGCGTCATGGGGTCCCGGAGCAGCCTCGGGGTGGTACTGCACGGAGAAGACAGGTAACTCCTTGTGCCGTATGCCCTCCACCGTCCCGTCGTTGAGATTCAGGTGGGTCACCGTCAGATCAGGGGCTCCGGGCACCCCGGATTCGTCCCCGCGGACCGAAAAGCCATGGTTCTGACTGGTGATCAGGACCCGCCCTGTGGCCAGATCCTTGACCGGATGGTTCCCACCTCGATGGCCGTAGGGCATCTTGACCGTCTCGCCCCCGAACGCGATCCCCAGGAGCTGGTGGCCGAGGCAGATACCAAAGGTCGGCAGTCCCCGGGAGGCCAATTCCCGGATGTCGTCCAGGACGTATTCCACCGCGGCGGGATCGCCGGGGCCGTTGGCCAGGAAGATCCCATCGGGTTGGAGCGCCATCACCTCCGCCGCCGTGGTCGCGGCGGGAACCACGGTGACCCGGCAACCGCTGGCGGCAAGCATCCGAACGATGTTCCGCTTCATCCCGAAGTCGTAGGCCACCACATGCGGCCCGGTCGTCCCCTCGGAATAGCGCGTGGCGACCGAGGCCCGTGAGGCCAGGTCGAGACCTTCCATCTTCGGTGAGGCCAGGAGCCGGGCCCGGATAGCATCGGTGGGCTCGAGCCCCGGGGCCACCACCCCGCGCATCGCCCCCGCCGCCCGGATGTGCCTGGTGAGCCGCCGGGTGTCGACGCCTTCGATGATCGGGACTCCATGCTCCGCAAGCCATTCCCCCAACCCGGTGGTCGCTCGCCAGTTGGAATGGGTCTTGGACAGCTCCCGCACCACCACCCCGGCGACCTGGGGCCGCTCGGATTCCAGGTCGTCCGGGTTGATCCCGTAGTTCCCGATCATCGGGGCCGTCATTACCACGATCTGGCCGAGAAAACTCGGGTCGGTGAAGGTCTCCTGGTACCCTGTGAGCCCGGTGGTGAAGACGACTTCCCCGAAGCTCTCGGCAATCGGGCAAGGACTCGTGCCGGCGAACCACTCCCCGTCTTCGAGGAGAACGAAAGCGGGGTGCCCGTTCACCCGGTCACCCCGTCGTCGTCATGCTGCTGGCTCACGGCGTCCCATCGGGAGGTGGCGTGGGCGCGGGGGGCGGGGCCCCCTCGAGGTTGAGTGGCACCTGCGGTGCCGTCTGCGGGCCGGTTTGGAGTTGCCGCTGGACGTCGGTCAGCCCCCCGGCCTGACTCCCGGACACGATGCTGAGCATCAGAGAGAGGACCAGCAGGCCGGCACCGAGACTCCAGGAGGCCTGGGTCAGGAAGTTGGTGGCCTGACGTCCGCCGAGCACCTTGTCGGTGGTCCCACCGCCAAGGCTGGCCAACCCCCCACCCTGTCCCGCCTGAAGCAGCACGACCAGAGAGAGCAGCAGTCCGTCGATCACCAGCAGAGTCAGCAGGAAGATATACATGTCGTTGTCCGAGAAGGAGCTAGCCTTGAAAGCTAGTGGCACTTGCCCGGCCGATCAACTGGTGGGGCCGGCGGCGTCCCCTTCGGCAATGAGCTGGGCCCACTTGTCTGGATCCAGGCTCGCCCCGCCCACCAGCACGCCGTGGATCTCCGGGCGGGTGAGCAGAGCCCTGGCATTGCCTGGATTGACACTCCCACCGTAGAGGACCGGCACCGCGGGACCACCAAGGTTGATGAGGGCCCGGAGCAGCACCGCATGCACCGCGGCCGCGTCCTCGGGCGTCGCATTGCGGCCGGTCCCGATGGCCCAGACCGGCTCATAGGCCAGCACCAGGCGGGCCACCTCCGCGGCCTCAAGCCCTTCACATGCCGCCTTCAACTGCCCCACCACCACTTGATCGGTCGTTCCCGCCTCGCGCTGGGCCAGTGTTTCACCCACGCAGAGGAACGGCCACAGGCCGGCAGCCAGGACGGCCACCAGCTTGCGCCGCACGTCGCTGTCGGACTCCCCGAAGACATGTCGCCGCTCCGAGTGGCCGATCAGGGCTGCGGTCGCCCCGGCCCCGGCGGCCAGCACCGGACTGGTCGCCCCGGTGAAGGCTCCCCTGGGCTCCCAGTGGACGTCCTGGGCTCCGACGGTCACGTCCTGCCGCCCGACCAGCGCCCTGGCCGTGGCCTCCAGACTGACGGCGGTCGGGAAGAAGGCGATCGTCCGGCCTGTTCGGGGCGGCACCAGGGACAGGAACCGGGCGACAAAGACCCTGGCCTCGTCGGGCGACAGATGCAGTTTCCAGTTCGCGGCGAAGATCGTCATGGCTCCCGGCCTCAGATGTCGTCGAGGGCGGCAACCCCCGGCAATTCCCTGCCCTCGAGGAATTCGAGGGACGCCCCGCCACCGGTGGACACGTAGGTGACCCGGTCGGCGACTCCGGCCCGGGCCACCGCTGCCGCCGAATCGCCCCCGCCCACGATCGTCACCGCCCCCGCGGCGGTGGCCTCCGCCATCGCGCGCGCAATCGTCAGGGTCCCCTGGTCGAACGGAGGGGTCTCAAAGACGCCCATGGGTCCGTTCCAGACCACCGTGGCCGCGCCGCGAATCTCCTGGGCAAACCGCTCGGCGCTCGCTTGGTCGATGTCATACATCGCCCAGCCTGGAGGAATGGCGTCCCGTGCCACCGAGCGAATCGGGGTGCCCGACACGAGCGCCTGCCCCACCACGCCGCCGGTCGGCAGCAGGAGCTTGTCCCCGGCTCGCTCCATCAGTTCACCAGCCAAGTCGACCAGGTCTGCTTCCACCGGCGAGGTCCCGGTCTCCAGACCCATGGCCCGGAAAAACGTACAGGCCATCGCGCCCCCCACCAGGATCCGGTCCACCTTGGGAAGCATGGCGTCGATCAACTCGATCTTCCCGGAGATCTTGGCTCCACCCAGGATGGAGATGAAGGGCCGGCGGGGGTTCCCGAGCGCCTCGCCGAGGTAGCGCAGTTCGAGTTCCATCAGGAACCCGGCCACCGCGGGCTTGAGGAGGTGGGCCACTCCCTCGGTGGTCGCGTGGGCCCGATGGGCCGCCCCGAAGGCGTCGTTGACGTAGAGTTCCCCGAGGGCCGCGTAGCTCCGGGCGAGTTCCGGATCGTTGGCTTCCTCACCGGGATCGAACCGGGTGTTCTCCAACAGGGCAACCGCTCCACGGGGGAGTCGCCGGATCGCGGTCACCGTCTCCGGGGCCCGGGGATCCTCCAGGAAGGTGAACGGGGCACCGAGCAGTCGTTCCAGTTCGCGGGCCACGGGCCGGAGGCTGTATCGCGGGTCGGGCTTGCCCTTCGGGCGACCCAGATGGGAGCAGAGGATCGCCCGGGCGCCCCGTTCGGTGAGATGCCGAATGGTTGGCAGCGCCGCCTGAATCCGGGTGGCGTCGGTGACGGCGCCGTCCTGAATCGGGCAGTTGAAGTCGACCCGGACAAGCGCCCGCTCGCCATCCAGCCGGACGGGGTCGAGCGACGCCAGAGTCCGCTTGGGCATCAGCCCCGGCTGGCCAGGTACCGCATCAGATCCACGCAACGCGCGGAATATCCCATCTCGTTGTCATACCAGCTGGAGACATGGACCATGGTGCCGTCCAGGACCGCGGTCGAGAGGGCGTCGACGGTGCTGGAGAACAGGTTACCAACGTAGTCCACGCTCACCAGGGGCTCATCACTCACGTCGAGCACCCCCTTCAGCGCGCCCGCGGCCGCCGCTTTGAACGCCGCGTTCACAGCCTCGGCGGTGGTGGGCTTGCCGACCTGGCAGATCAGCTCCACGATGGAGACATCGGCCGTGGGCACCCGAAGCGCCACCCCGTCGATCTTTCCCTTCAGTTCCGGGATGACCAGGGCGGTCGCCTTGGCGGCGCCGGTGCTGGTCGGGATGATCGACATCGCGGCGGCGCGGGCGCGTCGGAGATCCTTGTGAGGAAGATCGAGAATGCTCTGGTCATTGGTGTAGGAGTGAACGGTTGTCATGTACCCCCGGACGAACCCGAACTCCTGCAAGATGACCTTCACCACCGGCACCAGGCAGTTGGTGGTGCAGCTGGCGTTGCTGAGCACGAAATGCCGGGCAGGATCGAAATCGGTGTGGTTGACCCCGTAGACGATCGTGATGTCTTCCTTCTTGCCGGGGGCCGAGATGATGACCCGCCTGGCGCCGGCATTGAGATGCTTGGCCGCGCTGTCCCGATCGGTGAAGCGGCCGGTCGATTCGAGGACCAGGTCGATCCCCAGCTCCTTCCATGGCAGCGCCGCCGGATTCCGCTCCGCCAGCACCTTGACTGGCTTGCCGTTGATGACGAGGCCCTGCCCCGAGACCTCCGCGGTCCCGGTGAAACGACCGTGAATCGAGTCGTACTTCAGCAGGTGCGCCAGGGTCGCCGCATCGGTCAAGTCGTTCACCGCCACCAGCTCGAGGTCGCTGACTCCGAGCCGATGAGCCGCCCGAACCACATTCCGGCCGATCCGTCCGAATCCGTTGATCGCGATGCGTGTTGTCATTCTGATTCCCGTGCTACGAGTCGATAGTGAGGGGCAGCGTGGCCACGTCGTCATCGAGCGGGCGCCGCGCCCGGGCAAAGGTCACCGCATCCACCTGCTGGGCTCCGGCGGCCAGCAAGGCGGCCGCGGCGCCGACCAGCGTGGCCCCGGTGGTGAAGACATCGTCCACCAGAACCAGGCGAGCACCCGGAGCCATCCTGCGGGCCCGGAAGGCGCCGTCGGTGTTGGACCGCCGGGCATCCGGGTGGAGTCCGGTCTGACGGGCGGTCTCGCGGGACCGCTCCAGCAGGTCGAACCGAACCCGGCCTCCGGTCTGTCCGGCAATCGCCGATGCCAGGTGATCGCACTGATTATAACCGCGCTCCCGGCGCCGAGCCCTTCCGAGCGGGACCGGAACCAGGACCGGGCTTCCGGTCAGCGGGGGGAGCGTCCGCATTGCCACGGCCATCGCTTCGGTGGTCCGATGCCAGCCCCCGTACTTCAGGTGATGCACCGCGGCCCTGGCGCTGCCGGTCAACCAGACCGCGCTGCGGACCGTGCCAAACCCCACCGGCCAGTCCAGACAGAGCCGGCACTCGATGTCGCGAGGGCGTTTACCGACCAGCGCTGGGCTGGTGCA
>CAYINH010000160.1:0-6299 GCA_964364615.1 uncultured Gemmatimonadaceae bacterium | reverse complement strand
AGAAGCTGAGCCCGGTGTACAGGTAGAGGCCGTTCCCCACCCGGCTGACGAGCAGAGCGCCCTGCAGCGGGTCCTCCCCGGTGTCGGCCATCTCCAGCAGGGGCTCCCACTCCGGGGCCCAGGCCCTGGCAAAGTAGAGCCCGCGTTCCTGAATCCAGCCGTCCCAATCGCCGGCAGCGAGTTGATTGGGCTGGTGCAAGGCCGGGTGCCCCGGACTCAGCACCCGCACCGGGGCATGCTCCTCGGCTACCCGGGGGGCCGAGACTCTCGCCGGCACCGGGCCGTCCAGACGGTCGGTGAGCGACAGCCCGAACGGCGGGAAGCCGCCGCCGAAGTAGGCCTGCTGCTGATACTGTACCAGCACCGTTCTGCCAGCTCTGGCAAACACCTCCAGCCGACCCGACCAATCGGTCAGCGCGGGATCGATCTCGTAGGCCCTGGGACCGACCACAATGACGTCAAACCTGGACAGGTCACCCCGTGCCAGGCTGTCCGCCCCGAGCATGGTCAAGTCCAGCCCCAGGGTCCGGAGCACCTCCGGGATCTGGTCGGCCGCCCCGCGGATGTACCCGACCCGACCCACCCCATCCGTCCGCAACGGGGCCAGCACCAGCTCGGCAGATGCGGGCGCGGTCCACTGCCTCGGCCGAGTATGAGAGTACTCGACCGTGGTGACGCGCAGCCGGTAACGGCCGCCGGCAGCGTCCTCCGCCACGGCATGGATCGGATACCGCCCCGGAGGTGCCTCGCTCGGAACCGTCGCCGTCAGGGTGCTCCGCTGTTCGGCCCGCGATGGATCCAGAATAAAGGGCAGGGCGGAGTCGGTCGCCCACCCACGCGGAACCTCCAGCCAGACTCGGCCCGACAGCGAGTGCGGCGACAGCAGGTGAAGGGTGACTTGAAAGACCCGGGCGTGGCGCTCCCGGTCGGCGGCCAGTCCGGTCGCCGGGCTCAACTCCACGGACAGCGCCGGGGCAACCACCACCGGCCGACGCACCTCACCGATCGCCTGGTCGTTGTAGCGAAACTCCACCTCACGCCAGACGGTCCCGGCTTCGCCAACGGCAAAGCCGGCCTCGAGCGGAGCGGGTTCGAAGGGCATGCTGTGAGTCCTGGCAGGCCACTGGTACAGCGCCATCCCGTCCGCCTTGTCCAAGGCGAGGAAATACGGGGTACTCGGGGGGGCCGACGCGGGGATGGCCACCCTGATCGTCGAAGAGCCCAGGCCGCCGGGCGGGAGGGTGGCGCGCCAGGGGATCAGGCCCTCCTGGCCCAGCATCCTGACGCGGCCAGTCACCGCCACCGGGCTGGTGGTGGTATTCCAGCAGGAGAGAGTGACCGGGACGGAGGTCCCCGGCAACAACCGGTCCGTTTCGGTCAGCGCATCGCACAGCACCCCACTCGCCGCCAGCAGCACCTGATCCATCCGGCGAAGCTGGTCGCGGGCCGCGACCTGGGGGTTCGCTCCCACCAGCGTGGCGAACTGGCCCCGCAGGGCCGCCAGATCGGTGAGATCCCAGGGTCTGAGGCGGCCGAGCCCCTCCCCGATCCGTCTGGCTTCCGCGGCCTGACCCACCTCCACCATCGAGCCCAGGGTGGTATCGATCCCCCGAAACAGTCCCCCGGCCCCGGCCCCGGTCCGGTCCTTCACCAGGGCGACCCTGACCGCCGAGGGGCCGATCGGCTGCAGCTGGCCCATGTCCTGGGAACGATGCAGGCTTCGACCCCGCATCGCGCTCTGGAGGAAAGACTGCCCCACGGCCGGGTCCAGCACCCCGCCGTCGAGCGTCAGAGTCGCGTCCTCGGGGGAGAAGCGGGCCCCCTGGTAGAGCTTCTGCGGGGTCCAGGGCTGCAGGCCCTCCTCGGTAACCAGCTCCGGGAACCGGCGCGGGTCTCCGGCTGCCTCGAAGGCCTCATGGGCGGCCCGGCCGGCGGCCTGGTGCTGACCATGACCATCCCTGGGAGTCCCGGAGAACACCGACACGATGATCTGGGGCCGGTAGCTCCTGATCACCCGCACGACGTCCTTGAGAATCGAGTCGGGGGGCCACCGGGACCAGGTGTCGGGAAGGCCCTTCGAGTACCCGAAGTCGAAGGCCCGCGAGAAGAACTGGCCGGCGCCGTCCAGCCGGCGGGCCCCCAGCAGCTCCTCGGTGCGGAGAATGCCAAGGCCATCCCCCACCTCGGGCCCGATCAGATTCTGCCCACCTTCGCCACGGGTCAGGGCCAGATACGCGGCCTCAGCGCCGAGTCCCCGGACCGCCACCGTGAGGAACTCGGTGTCCTCATCGTCAGGGTGGGCCCCGATCATCAGGATGCGCTTGTGGTGGCCCAGGAAGCGGAGCCCCTGGTCCACCGCCTGGAAGCCCCCGGTGGAGGGCCCGAGCTGCTGGCCGTTCCCCGGCACCGACCTGAGGACACTGAGCACCAGCAGGAGCCCGGCGGCCCGAATCACGTGGCGGGGCGAGCGGGGCCGCCTCGGCGACCGAGGATGAAGGCCAGGATGAAGCAGGTGAGGGCGAAAATCAGGAGGAACTGCCCCAGGCCGATCCCCACCCGGTACAACAGGAGGAGCATCCCGATCGAAACAGCCATCGTGCCGACCCCGCGAAATATCTCGTCAAGATTCTTCCACTGGGTCCGCTTTCCCCAAAACAAGGCACCCCCAAGCCCGACGACCCCGAGCAGGAGGATGCCATACCAGATGAGAATCCAGAAGCGCTGACCAGCGATCATCAGGCCGCGGCCCGCCTTTCGAATTGGGGGTGTGTCCGTTCCGGACAGACGGGGATGTTACTGTGACGGGTCCTCACACACCAGAGCCGACGGGCCGGGCGAGGCAACGGGGACAGGGGCACCGCGCCCGGAGGGCGGCAAAGGTGTAGATCCCGGTCCCATGGCCGTCGCTCCACTGGATTCTCAGTCCGTAGGCCCCGACTAGGGCGACGCCGGACGGGCTGATGTCGGCCGGGACGGTCGTCGGGTCCAGCAGCGGGCGGGAACTCATCTCCTCCACGCACTGTGCGCAGGGGCAGGCCAGCCGCAGTTCCCGGGCGGGGAACAGGGCCTCATGCCCCGCCCCATCCCAGTCAATGATCAGGCCGTGGTCCCGTCTGGTCACTGATTGGGGGATCATCCGAACCCTGTTAGAATGGAGTGTTGACCTTCGCTTCTGCTCCCACGGAATCCTGGATTCATGGCTACCACCCCTCATCCTTTCGGCGCCCGGGCAACGCTCGACCTCGGCTCGGCATCGGCCACGATCTATCGGCTCGATGCCCTCGAGCAGGCCGGACTCACCAGGCTCGATCGGTTGCCGTTCTCGATCCGGATCCTGCTGGAGAATACCCTGCGACACTGCGGTCAGGGGGTCGTCACCGAGGACCACGTCCGGCAGCTGGCGGCGTGGAGCCCGGAAACGGCCGGCCGGGGCGAGGTCCCATTCATGCCCGCCCGGGTCGTCCTCCAGGACTTTACCGGGGTCCCATGCGTGGTGGACCTGGCGGCCATGCGGGATGCGATGGCCCGGATGGGCGGTGACCCCGGCCAGATCAACCCGGTCGTCCCCTGCGACCTGGTCATCGACCATTCGGTCCAGGTCGATCACTACGGCAGTCCCGAAGCCTTCCGGCTGAACGTGAGCCTCGAATTTGACCGGAACGCGGAGCGGTATCAACTGCTCAAGTTCGCCCAGCGTGCCTTCCGGAACTTCCGGGTGGTGCCGCCCGGTACCGGGATCGTCCACCAAGTCAACCTGGAGTATCTGGCCAACGTGGTTCAGCTGCGGGACCAGTTCGGAGCGCTGACGGCCTATCCGGACACTCTGGTGGGGACCGACTCTCACACCACGATGATCAACGGCCTCGGGGTCATGGGCTGGGGCGTGGGGGGCATTGAAGCCGAGGCCGTCATGCTCGGCCAGCCGTACTTCATGCTGATCCCGGAAGTGGTCGGGGTGAAGCTGATCGGGCACCTGCCAGTCGGGACCACGGCGACCGACCTCGTGCTTCGGGTCACTCAAGTGCTGCGAGCCCGGGGTGTGGTCGACAAATTCGTCGAGTTTTACGGACCGGGGCTCTCCCAACTGGGCCTGGCCGACCGGGCCACGATCGCCAACATGGCCCCCGAATATGGCGCCACGATGGGCTTCTTCCCGGTGGATGCGGAGACCCTGAACTACCTCCAGCGCACCGGCCGGGATCCCGAGACGGTGGCCCGGGTTGCAAGCTACTGCCAGGCCCAGCGGCTGTTCCGGACCGATGCCACTCCCGACCCCGAGTTCTCCGCCACCCTGACGCTCGATCTGGCGAGCATCGTCCCCAGCCTCGCGGGGCCTCGTCGGCCTCAGGATCTGGTGCCGCTGACCGAGATGAGTCAGAGCTTCGCCAGTTCTCTCCCGGGCCTCCGTACCGCCGCCAGAGCCGACGGCGGTGTCGCCTCCGCGGAAGCCGAACTCAACGGCGACCAGTTCACCCTGAGAGATGGCTCGGTCGTGATTGCGGCGATCACCAGCTGCACCAACACCTCCAACCCGTCGGTCATGCTGGGAGCGGCCCTGCTGGCCCGGAACGCCCGGAGGCGCGGCCTCAACCGCCAGCCCTGGGTCAAGACGAGCCTGGCGCCAGGCAGTCGGGTGGTCACCGCCTACCTGGCCGCGGCCGGACTGCAGGACGACCTCGATGCGCTCGGGTTCCAGACGGTGGGCTACGGCTGCACCACCTGCATCGGGAATTCCGGCCCGCTCCCGGCCCCGATCGGCAAGGCCATCGAGGACCAGGGCCTGGTGGCGGTGGCGGTGCTGAGCGGCAACCGGAACTTCGAGGCCCGGATCCACCCCCTGGTCCGCGCCAATTACCTGGCGTCCCCCATGCTGGTCGTGGCCTACGCCCTCACCGGCCGGGTCGACGTCGACCTGAACGCCGATCCCCTCGGGGTGGGGACCGACGGGCAGCCGGTCTACCTGAGGGAGATCTGGCCCTCAGCCGAAGAGATCAACGCGACCATGGCGGCCTCCCTCCGGCCCGAACAGTTCGAGACCCAGTACGCCTCGGTCTTCGATGGGGACGAGGAGTGGAAGGCCCTCTCCGTCCCGCAGGGGAGCCGGTTTGCCTGGGAGCCCTCTTCGACCTACATCCAGGAACCGCCGTTCTTCGTGGACCTTCCCCGCCTGCCAACCGCTCCGACCGACATCGCCAACGCCAGAGTGCTGGTGGTGGCGGGCGACAGCGTCACGACCGACCACATCTCCCCGGCCGGCGCGATCCCCAGGAACGGGCCGGCGGCGGCCTTCCTCCGGGAGCGAGGGGTGGAGCAGGTCGACTGGAACACCTTCGGCGCCCGGCGCGGCAACCATGAGGTGATGATGCGGGGGACCTTCGGCAACGTCCGCATCAAGAACCAGCTGGTGCCCGGCAAGGAGGGCAACTGGACGGAGCACCTGCCCTCGGGGGACGTGATATCGATCTATGATGCCGCCATGCGGTATCAGGCGGACCGGACCCCGCTGCTGGTCCTGGCGGGGAAGGAATATGGCACCGGCTCCAGTCGGGACTGGGCCGCCAAGGGTACCACCCTCCTGGGGGTGCGCGCGGTCCTGGCGGAAAGCTACGAGCGGATCCATCGGAGCAACCTGGTCGGGATGGGGGTCCTCCCGCTGAGCTACCAGCCCGGGGTGACCCGGGGCAGCCTCGGTCTTACGGGGCGGGAGACCTTTTCGATTACCGGGATCGCTGGCGGGGTCACCCCGGGAGGGACGGTCGAGGTCCGGGCCACCGCCGAGGACGGCTCCGTGAAGTCCTTCCAGGCCGTGGTTCGGCTCAACTCCCCGGTCGAGGTCGAGTACTACGAACATGGCGGGATTCTGTCCCGGGTCCTCCGGCTGTTCCTCGACGGGTAGTCCACCGCCCGGCGACGGCCTGATGAAAAAGCGGGCCCCCGGAGAACCGAGGGCCCGCTGTGTTTTGTTCAGCAGCCGGTGATCAGGCGACCAGGTCCTTCAGCCGCTCGCCGGTCTCGCCTTCGCGGAGCCGGAGGAGGGCCCGATCCCGGAGCTGGCGGATCCGCTCGCGGGTGACGCCCATCATCCGGCCGATCTCCTCAAGGGTCCGGCTGTTGCCGTCCTCGAGCCCGAAATAGAGCTTGAGTACCTTGGCGTCGCGCGGAGGGAGCACCGCCAGGGCCGCCTCGATGTCCGCCGTCTGGCTGTTGGCCATGGCGGAGCTGTCGGTGCCTTCCTGGTCGGCGGCGGAGAACCGCTCCATCCGCTCGTTGCCGTCCCCGTCCCGGGTGGGGTGGTCGAG
>CAYINH010000159.1:0-6330 GCA_964364615.1 uncultured Gemmatimonadaceae bacterium | reverse complement strand
GGTGGAGTCCGGCCACCAGTCTCTCGCTCACCGAGGGACAGCGCGCCCTCCTGCTCGACCGCCTAGCGCACCGGCTGGACCAGCGCGGTTGGCTCCGGATCGTCTCCGGCAGCCGGCGCAGCCAGCTGATGAACCGGGAGGCCGCGATGGCCCGCCTGGCCAAACTGCTGGAATCCGCCCTCAAGGTTGCCCCGCCCCGCCGGAAGACCCGACCCACCAAGGCCTCGGTCGAACGTCGGCTGGCCGCCAAGCGCCATCGGAGCGATCAGAAGCGCACCCGAGGTCGTTCCACCCGGGAGGATGAATGAACCCCTCCCCGGATCTCTGGCGCTACTTCGGAACCCGTGAGGTCCGTCTGGCCCGGGAATGGGCCGCCGAGGGCGGGGTCGCGGTGCATGAGAATGTCTGGAAATCCCGGGGTCGGAGGACCGCCCACCTTCTGGCTTCGAGCGAGCGGATCCTGATCGTGGCCGCGACCTCACTCGGCTGCGAAAACTGGTGGATTCAACGGACCAGGACGATCCACTTCGACCTCGTCGGCCCCTACCTGGCCCGGGCGCTGGACTGGTGCGGTGTCGATCCCCTGGCCCCCCCGGCGCGGTTCATCTGGGCGGTGCCCGCGCCGCGCGGCGAGGGAACCGAGGACCCGTGATACCCCTCCGGAACGGCCCACGGTGCAGGTCGGGCGTCGATCGACGTCACCATTGGAAATGGTGAAGCTTGCCGCTGGAGGGACGATTCACCTCCTCGAGTCCGGAAGACGCCCTGCATTCAGCCTCGGGGTCATTGTCTCGCTCGTCCTCCACGGCACCGGACTGGGCCTCTACCTGCTCGCATCCCGAATCGAGGTGGAGACGGTTCCCGACACCGAGCAGATGGTGGCCTTCTTTGCCCCCCTGAACAAGCCCAAGGGGCATGGCGCGGCCAGCGAGATTCGCTGGGCGGTCGATGAGAGGAGGGTCGGGGCCGATGGCCTCGCCCCGGCTGCCGCTTCGGAGCAAGTGATCGGCCGGTTGGCCGCGGGAGAATCAGACACCCTGCTCACCCGGGATCAAGTTGACCCCCTGCTCCAGTTGCTGGGGGAGTCGGTGCTGACCGAGCTGGAAGTTGATTCGGCGGTCCGGCGAGACCCGTCCAGTGCAGCGCCGGAGTACCCACTCGACCTTCTCGGACTGAATATCGAAGGCAGTGCCTTCGTGCTCTACGTGGTCGACAGTACTGGGGAGGTCGACACGAGAACCTATCGGGTGGTGCGGGCGACCCACCCGGGATTCGCTGCAGCGGTCCAGCGCGCCCTGCCTCGGATGCGGTTCAGCCCGGCTGTCCTCCATGGTCAGCCGGTCCGGCAGCTGGTGCAGCAGAACTTCGCTTTCAGAATCCAGCGTCCCGACACGTCCCGGCCACCCAGCAAGCCACCCAGCAAGCCGCCCAGCTAGGTTCTCCTCATGCCCCACATGGACCTCAACGCCGATCTGGGCGAAAGCTTCGGTCACTACCGGCTGCCGGACGAGGCACTGCTGGACCTGCTGACGAGCGCGAACATTGCCTGCGGCTACCATGCTGGCGATCCACTGGTAATGCGGCGGGTGGTGACCGCTGCCGCCGCCCGGGGGGTCGCGATCGGCGCCCACCCAGGCTATCCCGATCTGCAGGGGTTCGGCCGGCGGGAGCTGGCGGCCAGTCCTGAAGAGATCGAGGCGTTCGTTCTCTATCAACTCGGTGCGTTGGCAGGAATCTGCTCGGCGGCGGGCACCCGAGTGCGCTACCTCAAGCCGCACGGGGCTCTCTACCATCGGGCGGCGAAGGACCCGGCCGCCGCCGAGGCCATTGCCAGGGCGATCCAGGCGTTCAACCCCACCCTCCCCCTGCTGGGACTTCCGGGGACCGAACTCCCCGCCGCTGCCGCGCGCATCGGGATTCCATCCGCGGCAGAGGCCTTCGTGGATCGGGGATACCTGCCCGACGGCACACTGGTTCCCCGAGGTCAGCCCGGGGCCATGGTCGAAGATCCCATTGTCTGTGCCGATCGGGCGGCCCGCATGGTGCTGGATGGAGTGGTCGAGGCGGTGGATGGCTCGAGGATCCCGATCTCCCCGGATTCCCTCTGTGTCCACGGGGATGGACCGGCGGCAGAGCGGATTCTCCGCCAGGTCCGTGAGCGACTGATGGCGAGTGGAGTGGACCTGGCTCCCTTCACCGCCTGATGCCCGATCCCGTCAGCTGTCTCCCGCTCGGCGAGGGTGCCGCGACTCTGACCCTGGCTGACGAGATCTCCCCGGAAACCCACCAGCACGTCCAGGCCATCGCCGAGGCCCTCACCCGCGATCCGCTGCCTTGCCTGCGCGATATCTTGCCGGCCTATACCACACTGAGTGTCTTCTTCGACCCTGGTCTGGTGGCCTTCGAAACGGTGCGCGATCGTTTGCTCGGCCTGCACGAGTCGGTCGGTGTTGGATCCGTTCGGCCCGGGCGGGAGTGGGTGATCCCGGTCCGATATGACGGCCCCGATCTGGCCGAAGTGGCGTCGCGCACCGGCCTCAGCCCCGAGGAAGTCGTCACCCGGCACACCGGCCGGAGCTACCGGGTGTATCTGATCGGATTTGTCCCCGGGTTCGCCTTTCTCGGTGAACTCGACCCCCGGCTGGTCCTGCCCCGACGCGAAGCCCCCCGGCAACGGGTTCCCGCCGGAGCGGTGGCGATCGCCGGAGCCCAGACCGGGGTCTATCCCCTCGAGACGCCTGGTGGTTGGCACCTGATCGGACGGACTGACATCCGGCCCTTCGACCTGGCCCGAGACCCCGCGGTGCTGTTCGAGGTCGGGGACCAGGTGAGGTTCGAGGCGATCCGGTGATCGAGGTACTCAAGGCTTCCCCATTCCTGACCGTGCAGGACGCCGGGAGAACCGGGGGCCGGAGCCGAGGCATCCCCGGATCGGGAGCGATGGACCTGCCGGCGCTGAGGACGGCCAACCTGATCGTTGGGAACGGTGGCGGCGCTGCTGGCTTCGAGTGGGCGCTCGGCCCGATGGTCCTTCGCTTCGGGGAAGAGGCGACGATCGCCGTGGGTGGCGCTCGAGTGGATCTGACCCTCGATGGGGCCGCGGTGCCGGCATGGACAGCCATCGCGGTGCGGGCCGGAAGCGAACTGGGACTCAGCGTCCCCCGATCCGGGCGGTTCGGCTATCTGGCCGTGGCAGGCGGACTCGCGGTGCCCGAGGTGTTCGGCAGCAGGAGCAGCTACCTCCCCGGCCGATTCGGCGGGCTGGACGGCCGGCTCATTCGAACCGGAGACCAGCTCCCGGTCCGGGACGCCGGGAGTTTCGACGCCCGGACCAGGGAACGACTCCCCGAACAGCTCACCCCGACTGCCGGGCCGGTGCGCGTCCTGCCCGGTCCCCAGGATCGGTTCTTCGAAGATCCGGTCTGGCAGGACCTGGCTTCCGGCGAGTACCGGGTCGGGCGCGCCGCGGATCGGATGGGGTACCGGCTGGAGGGGCCGACCGTGAGCCATCGGGAGCCGGCCGCATTGCCGTCCGAAGCCGCCTGCCCCGGAGCGATCCAGATTCCCCAGGGGGGAGCGCCCATCGTGGTGATGCACGACGGCCCGACCGTGGGGGGCTACCCCAAGATCGGGGTGATCATTGGTCCCGACCTCGGCCGGTTTGCCCAACTGTCCCCAGGCGACCGGGCGGTCCTCACCCGGGTCGATCTGGGCACGGCGCTCGAGGCCTCCCGACAGGAGTTGGACCGGCTGGAGGAGATCAGGCGCTGGGTTACTCGATCTCGGTAACGACCGCCCCCGATGGGGGCGCTGAGGCAATCCCCCCCCGGCCGGTGAGCTATCTTCTCTGGACTCCAGACGGGCGAAAACATGGACGTCGTCGCCGCTTCGATCCCCCTCTTCTTCCTGCTGATTGCGATCGAGCTGCTGGTCGCGACCCGGCGGCGCGACCTCGTGTACCGGCTCAACGATTCCATTGCCGACTTGAGCTGCGGCATCCTGAGCCAGATTGCCGGGGTCTTCCTGGTGTTGCTCCTGTACGGGGCTTTCGCCTGGGTGGCGGAGCATTGGGCGATCCAGCGCTGGACCGTCCTTCCGCCGTGGCCGGAAGGGTCCCCCTTCGTCGCCGCCTCCGACGCCCCGGGCTTCGCGGTCCGCTCGCCCCAGCTGGCGGCCTGGAGCGCCGTGTTTGTGGTGGTGGATCTGGCGTACTACTGGCTCCACCGCCTCTCCCACGAAGTGAACATCCTCTGGGCCGGACACGTCGTGCACCACTCGAGCGAGGAGTACAACCTCACCGTGGCGCTCCGGCAGAGTAGCCTCCACGGCCTGATGAGTTGGGTGTTCTACATCCCGCTGGCCCTGGTTGGAATCCCATGGGTGATGTTCGCCGTGTGCCACGGGATCAATCTGATCTATCAGTTCTGGATCCACACCCGAGAGATCCAGCGGCTCGGTCTCCTGGAAAGCATGATGAACACCCCCTCGCACCACCGGGTTCACCATGGGGTCAACCCCAAGTATCAGGACCGGAACTACGCCGGGGTGTTCATCATCTGGGACCGGATGTTCGGCACCTTCACCCCCGAGGAGGAGGAGCCGGTCTACGGCATCACCATCCCGCTCGCCAGCTGGAATCCGCTCTGGGCCAACGTGCACGTCTTCCGGGAGATCTTTCGACACGCCTGGCAGACCCGCCGCTGGCGGGACAAGCTCCGGGTGATCTTCGGGCCCCCCAGTTGGCGCCCCGCCGACATTGGCCGCAGCATCGTGGCCCCGGAGGTTTCGCTCGCCAGCTATCACAAGTACGACCCGGTGATCCCGGCGCGAGTCACTCCCTACCTCCTGGTGCAGTTCGGCTCCCTGCTGCTGGGTGCCCTGCTGCTGCTCCGGTCTGCCGGCGACCTTCCCGTGGTCCAGGTGGCGGCCGGCGGGTTTTACGTCGCCATCGGCCTGTCGAGTCTCGGCGGCCTGCTGGAGGGCCATCCCTGGGCCGCCGGTCTGGAAGCGGCCCGCCTCACGGTGCTGCTGGTGGTGGCCACCGCCCTCCTGGCGCTGTCCCGGCCGGGGCTGCCGCTGATTGCGGCCATCTCCGGATTCGGACTTCTCTCGTTGGCTTGGCTGGTGCCGGTTCGCCGGGCGCTGGCCCCGCTCAAAACCACCTGATGACCGTGCAGCTGACCAGCCGTGTGTCGCTGCGGCTCAAGAAGGGAGGGGATGGACCCTCCACCTTGGCGATCACCCGGCCGGACGGCTCGGCGGCGGTGCAACGGGTTCCCGACGCGTTCCCGGTGCACGACCTGACCCACTATTCCGTCGAAAGCGCGTTGCAGCTTCGGGAGTCGTTTCTGAGCCTGGTGGGGAACGGATGGGAGTTCGACGACTTCGGCGCCCCGTGGCCCCGGGGGCCGCTGCCGGTGGAGGCCACCTGGACCGAGGAGGTGGTCGGGTTGTTTTGGCAGGAGCGCTGGCCCAACGGAATCTCCCGAACCCTGGAGGAATTGAACCAGGCCGTCGGCGTGATCGCCGGGAAGCTCCGCGAGGCGCGAACCTCGCACGGAGCCGCCGACCCCGCCCTGCTGGAGAGACGGCTGACCGAGCCGGAAGTGGAGGAAGTCCGCAGGCGGCTCGGAGCGCTGATCGCCCGGTGGCACGCTCTCGAGGCGGGGGGGACCCTGGTGCTCCCCTTCCCACCCGAGGGCTGAGGTCTGGCCTAGCTGTCTTGCGGCACTCTGCTGGAGTCGTCCGGTGGGTCAACGGGAACCCTGGGACCGATGACTCATCGGCCCGAGACTGTTTCGCCAGCCCGGTGGACAAGGCTGGACCTCCGGTCGAGCGCGCGATACTGGATCGCTTCGGCGACATGGTGGGGCTCCAGTGCCCCGGAGCCCTCCAGGTCGGCGATGGTCCGGGCCAGCTTGAGCACCCGACCGTAGGCCCGTGCCGACAGCCCCAGCTTGACGATCGCGGTCCGAAGCAGGGCCTCGACCGGTTCCGACTGGCGACAGCACTGCCGCACCTCCCGGGAACCCATCTGCGCATTGCAGCGAATCCACCGACGGTCGACGAATCGCTCCCGCTGCACCCGCCGAGCCAGCTCCACTCGGGCCCGCACGACTCCGCTCGATTCTCCGCCCCGGTCCAAACCCGAGAGGTCGCGCCAGGCGACCGCCGGCACCGCAAGGTGGATGTCGATCCGGTCGAGCAGCGGCCCCGACAATCGACTCAGGTACCGTTCGACGTGGACCTCGCTGCAGCGACAGTCGTGGGCCGGATCGCCCCGGTAGCCGCAGGGACAGGGGTTCATCGCCGCCACCAGCATGAAGCGCG
>CAYINH010000158.1:0-6399 GCA_964364615.1 uncultured Gemmatimonadaceae bacterium | reverse complement strand
GCCGGGATCTGTTCGGCGTCGCGGCGGGCGGCCCCGGGACCGACCTGCTGGTGGGTGGCGATACCGGGACGATCCTCCGGCGCACGGCCGGAAGTTGGCGCCAGGAGGGGAGTCCCTCGTCGGTACTGCTTCGTTCGGTCTGGGCCGCGGCCTCCGGGTTGGAAGTCATCGTTGGCGCGGAAGGAACCATCCTGCATCGGGATGGTGGGGGCTGGCAGGTGATAGCGAGCCCGGCCACCGGGTTTCTTCGCCAGGTCTGGGGCCTCGATGGCCGCAACATCTGGGCAGTCGGGGATGGCGGGACGATCCTGCGGTGGGACGGCAGACTCTGGCTCCGCGAGCCCAGCCCCACCACAAAACGGATCAGGGCCATCTGGGGCACCGGCGTCGACGATCTCATCGCGGTGGGGGACAGCGGGGTGGCCCTGCGGTTCGATGGCCAGCGGTGGTATCCGCTCCTGAGCGGGGTGACGAACAACCTCCGGACTGTTTGGGGGACCGGCCCGACCGACGTGTACGCCCTCGGGGAAGAAGGGGTCGCCCTTCGATGGAACGGCTCGGCCTGGAGCAGGATCGACCTGTCGACTGAAGAATGGCTGCTCGGGGCCACGGTCGGGAATGGCACGATCTACGCCGTGGGCACCACCCGAACGGTGCTCACCGCCACCAGCGCCCGGTAGTCGCTACCGGGCGGCCCGTGGGGCGGCGAGTTTCGCGAGCAGCAGGCCGGCCACCAGCGCCACCGCGATCATCACCATCCTGAAGGCGGTTTCCACCCCGGAAATCACCTCTTGGTCGATCATCGACAGCAGGCTCCGGAACCCGACGCTACCCGGGACCAGGGTCAGCAGCCCTGGCACCTCGACAATGGCGGCGGGACGGTCGGTGAGCCGTTCGAAGCCCAGGGACCCGAGCCCGACCAGCAGGGCCCCGATGAAGACGCCGAGCTCGGGCCCGAGGACCTGGCCCCCCAGGCGGGCGCCGAAGAAGGCGACCATCCCCGCCACCACGATCCAGATCGCGTCCCGGCGTTCGGCCTTGAGCAGCACGGTAAAGCCCAGGCCACTGATCACCAGAGCAATCAGGTTGGCCCAGCTCGGCAGGCCGAGCCGCGGTCCCGCGACCATGGGCAGCCCCACCAGCAACTCCGCCACCCGGTACCCGAGGGTGACGCCGAGGCCGATCCCGAGGAAGGTGATGGCCGCCGCGCTGACCCGGGCGGTTCCGGAGGACAGATGCCGGCTGGCCAGTTCGGACATCGCGGTGGTGAGGGTCATCCCGGGGATCAGCACGATCAGGCCGGCGAGGGTGGCGGTGGCCAGTGAGAACCCTCCCCAGGTGGCGGCGGCAATCGCCGCCAGGAACGCCACGGTGAACGAGGCCACCGGTTCGAAGACCCGGTCGAGCGCCGGGCGGGTGGCCGCCCGGAGGGAAAGGGCGCCGGTCAGCGCCCCCAGCACCACCGCCACTCCGATCTCGGGAAGCCCCCCGCCGAGGAATCGGGCGGCCGCCCCGGAGGCCATGGAGAACCCCAGCACGGTCACCGCCGGGCGATAGGCCGGTGGGTCGCGGCGGATCTGCCCCAGCTGTTGAAGCCCGGCCTCCGGGGTGATTGCTCCGTCGAGCACCTGGCGGATGACGGCGTCGGTCTGTGCCAGCCGACCCAGGTCGGTGCCACCCGGCTCCACCCTGAGCAGGAAGGTGTGCTGGCTCGGCACCGGACCGATCCCGGCGAACACCGAGGTAGGGGTGGTAAAGAACTGACCCTCCAGGCCGAGCCGTCGGGAGGCGGTGCCGAGGACCTCCTCGAGCCTGGGCGCGGCCACTCCATAGGCGTGCAGCGCCCGGCCAAGTTCGAGGACGAACGCGATCCGCGCGTCGGGGGTGGTGTCCGCCGGGTTGCCCGGGCTCCGGGGCGTCGGCATAATGGGATCAGGCACAGCAGCAATCTATCCACGGAGCATGGGGGGGTCGACCTGATGTATCGGCGCTGGCGGAACCTGGTGATCGTACTCGGGGGTCTGGCGGTTGCGGTGGCGTGTGCCGTCAACCCCGCCACCGGAGGGCGAGAGTTCTCCCTCGTGTCGGAATCGCAGGAGGTCGCGATGGGCCGGCAGGGCGCCGAGGAGACACTCGCCACCATTCCGCTGGTGGCCGACAGCGCCGCGCAGCAGTACCTCCGCTCGGTGGCGAGGGGGTTGGTTGGGGTGGCCGAGCGTCCCAATCTCCCGTGGAGTTTCTACCTGCTGGATGATGCGTCGGTCAACGCCTTTGCCTTCCCTGGCGGGTACATCTTCGTCACCCGCGGGATCCTGACCCACATGAACAATGAGGCCGAACTGGCCGGCGTGCTGGGGCATGAGATCGGGCACGTCACGGCCCGGCACACGGCAACCCAGATCTCCAGGGCGCAGCTGGCGGAAATCGGCATGGCGGTCACCACCATCGCGTCGCCGGAGGTCGGCTCGATCCTCGGGGCCACGGTCGGGCAGGGACTCGGCCTGCTGTTTCTCAAGTTCGGCCGCGACCACGAGTTCCAGGCGGACCAGCTGGGCTTCCGGTACATGACACGGGATGACTACGACCCGCGTGCCATGTCGTCCATGTTCACGATGCTGCAACGGCAAAGCGCGGCCGGGGGTGGTGGCCGCCTTCCGGAGTGGCAGAGTACCCATCCTGCCCCGGAGAACCGGGTGGCCCGGAACGACCAGCGGGTGGCCGCGTTCCAGGGAACGCCGGACTCCATGAGGCTGGGCCGGGAGCGGTTTCTTCGACGGCTGGACGGGATGGTGTTCGGGGAAGATCCCCGGCAGGGCTACTTCGATGGGGAACGGTTCTTCCACCCGGGCCTGCGCTTCCGGTTCGTGATTCCCACCGGCTGGCAGGGCAGCAATCAGCCGGCCTCGGTCATCGGGGTGAGCCCGGGGAAGGATGCGATTGTGGCTCTCGCGCCGGCCAAGGGAACTTCCCCGAGTGGCGCCCTCCGGGAGTTCCTCGACCAGGAGGGCATCCAGGCCGGGCCGTCGTCGGTCAGCCCGGTCAACGGGATTCCCGCCGCCACCGGCGAGTTCACCGCCACCACCAGCCAGGGCACGGTGACCGGGGTGGTCCAGTTCGTCAGCTACGGCGGTCGACTGTACCGGCTGCTCGGCTATGCCACGCCCGCCAAGGCCGCGGTTTATTCCGCTGGCCTCCGGCAATTCGTCGGCTCATTCGCTGAACTGACGGACCCGACAGCGCTCAACCGGCAGCCCAACCACATTCGGCTGGTGACCCTTCCCCGGGGGATGACGCTCGAGGAGTTCTACCGGTCCTATCCCTCGGTGGTTCCGGTGGAGCAGGTGGCCCTCATCAACGGCCTCGTCGCAGGTCAGGTCATCCCTCGCGGGACCATCATGAAGCAGATACGCTGATGCAGCCCGGGTGACCCCGTCTCGCACCGGGCCCGCATTCCGGGCGCTCCGCCACCACAATTTCCGCCTGTTCGTCACCGGGCAGTTCATTTCGCTGTCCGGCACCTGGATGCAGAGTGTCGCCCTGGGGTGGCTGGTGCTCACCATGACCGACTCGGCCTTCGCGGTCGGCCTGGTGGGCGCCACCGGAACCCTGCCCGTCCTGCTGTTCACCCTGCAGGGCGGGGCGCTGGCCAGCCGGTCCAACCGGTTGCGGATGGTCACCCTCCTCCAGAGCCTGATGCTGGTCGAGGCGGTGGCGTTGACGGCGCTGACCTGGTCGGGCCATGTGACCCTCGGGTGGGTCGTGGCGCTGGCGCTCACCCACGGCCTGCTCAGCGCCTACGAGATCCCGGCCCGGCAGACCCTCCTCCTCGACCTGGTGGGTCGCGAGGATCTGATGAACGCCGTCGCGATCAACTCCTCCACTTTCAACCTCTCCCGGGTGATCGGGCCGGCACTGGGCGGGATGATCCTGGCGGTGACTGGCCCGGCCGTCTGCTTCGGGATCAACGCCGTGAGCTACCTCGGCGTGTTGGTGAGCCTGTTCCGGATCCGGCTCGATCCCGCGCTCGTCGTGCCGACCCGTGCTCGCCCCTCAATGCGGGAGGCGCTTCAGTTCGTCCTCAACCCCGGATGGCCCCGCACGCTGGTCATCCTGAGCGCCACGTATACCATCTTCGCCATGTCGTTCCTCACCATCCTGCCGGTCTACGCCCGCGACGCCCTGGGCCTCGGGGCGGCGGGCTACGGCTGGCTCACGGCGGCCTTCGGAGTCGGGGCTGCCGGGGGGGCCCTTCTGCTGGCGGGCTTCGGGCCGACCAGGGCTCGGGGCAATGTGGCCCTCAGGGCGGGAGTCGTCATCGGCTCGGCCATCCTGCTGCTGTCGATCGCCCCGGTGGCACCGCTGGCCTTCCTGCTGCTGGTGGCCGCGGGCGCGAGTTTGTCCACCAACGCCATCACGACCAACACCCTGCTGCAGACCGAGGCGCCGGACGAGCTTCGGGGCCACGTCATCGGGTTCTATGCGTTCATCGTGGTCGGGCTGGCCCCGTTCGGTGCGCTGCAGGTGGGACTGGTGAGTGAGTTCGCGGGGGTCAGGGTGGCAGTGGCGCTTGGCGGCATCATCTGCCTGGCCATGACCCTCTGGATGACCTTCCAGATCCGGGGTACTCTTGGGGGTGCCATCGACCGGCGGAAGTCGGCCCAGACCGAGGAATCCTACTCCTGGCAGGAGCGGCGACAGTGATCATCACGATTTCGCGGGAGTTCGCGTCCGGTGGCTCCGAGGTAGCGCGACAGGTGGCCGACCGGCTGGGCTGGAGCCTGGTGGACAATCAGCTGGTGGTGGAGGTGGCGGCACGGGCCGGCCTGACCCGGGAGGAGGTGGCCCAGCGGGAGGAGAGCACCCCCGGGTTCGGCGAGCGGGTCGCCCGGGCCCTGGCCATCTCGATGCCGGAGTTCGTGGGCCCCGAGGCGGGGGCCCTGTCGACCTTGCCGGAGGTCGGGCTGGTTCGGGTCACCGAGGCGGTCGTCGCTGAACTCGCCGCCCGGGGACGGGTGGTCATGGTGGGCCGAGCTGCCCCTGCGGTCCTGGCCTCCCACCCCCAGTCGTTCCATGTCAGGATCGTGGCACCGCGGGCGGCGCGGGTCGCCCGGGCGGCTGAGCGTCTGGGAATCGGCCCCGGGGAGGCCGAGGCCCTGCTCGACCGGTCGGACGAGAACCGGGGGCGATACCATCGGCAGCATTACCACCGGGATTGGGCCGATCCGGTCAACTACCATATGGTCCTGAATACCGGGGCGTTGGGGCTGGAGGGGGCGGTTCAGGCGATCCTGGGGCATGCACAGACGCTATGGGGGATTGACAAATCCTGACGAATGTCCAATTCTTTCCGCCGTTGGAGCCGGAAACAGTGACGGTCGCAGTGCACCACTGTACCCCCACCCACGCAAGGAGTTCGGATGTCGAAGGTAGCGTTTGTCGCTGCTCTTCTGGTGCTTGGTGCCTGCGCGCCCAAGGCCGAGGAAGCCGCCCCGCCCGTTGAGACCGAGATGGCTGCGCCGGCTGTTGCCGCCCCCGTTGACTCGGCCGCCATGCCTGCGGACACGATGGCCCGCGACACGACCGCCAGCCGTTAGGTCAGCGGCAGGTCAAGGCATGTGAAGAGCCCTGGCCAAGGCCGGGGCTTTTTCATGGGAGCAGGTCGAGCAGCACCGCGTGTCCCGGGGGGTCAATGATCCGACCGGCCTCCCCGTCCCCAATCGACACCTCACTCCCCGAGGCGACCTCTCGCCGGATGCGTCCCAGCCCCAGGCAGGCCGGTCCAACCCGGAGCAGCGAGGTGATGGTCCCGACTTCACGGCCGTGAGTGACCACCGGGGTGCCCAGGTCAACGGGACTCCCCTGCCAGGCGATCCCACGCAGGGTCCGGTTTGGGTGGCCTCGGAAGTGGACTCGGGCGACCGTCTCCTGACCGACGTAGCAACCCTTGGTGTAGGAGACTCCGCCCACCTCGTCGTATCGGACCTCCTGCGGCAAGGTCCTTTCTTCGATCTCGGCGCCGAGGGCCGGGAAGCCCTGGAGAATCCTGGCCGCCTCGCCATGGTCGCTTGAGCCGATCAGCCCGCCGGCGGCCTGGAATCGCTCCAGCACCGCCGCCACCGTGGCGCCCGGCCCAGCCAGCAGGGCGGCGGCTGGCCCGGTCGGGGCGAGTCGGCCGATCAGGCCACCGGCCTCGAGGGGTTGCAACTGCAGCTCCCCGTCCGGCCAGGGAAGGCCGGCCCGCGCCAAGGTCGCCCCGATCCCCTCGCCGATCAACCAGACCGATCGCCACTCGGAGGATTGATCCGTCACTTGGGCCAGCCGAGGGGGAATGCTCTTGGTGAACACCGCCTGGATCGCCGGGCGCCCGGCCGATCGGCTGCTCGCCGGCGAAGTCGCCTC
>CAYINH010000157.1:0-6409 GCA_964364615.1 uncultured Gemmatimonadaceae bacterium | reverse complement strand
GCGGGTTTATGACGAACTCCGCTCTCTCATCGTCCGCGGCCGGCGGGCGCCGGGCAGCCGGCTGATCGAGACGGAGATCGCGGAGCGGTTCGATGTTTCCCGCACCCCAGTGCGGGGAGCGCTCCAGCGGCTCCGCCAGGAGGGCTACATCCTGGACTCCCCCGAGAAGCGTCAATTCCGGCCCACGGTGGCACCACTCACCCGGCAGGACGCCACGGAGATCTTCCAACTGGTTGGGGCCCTTGAAGGGCTGGCCGCCCGACTGGCCGCCGCGCTACCGGACGATCTCCGACAGGCGCTGGTCACCCGGATGCGCAGCGTGAATGAACAGTTCCGTGCGGCGTCCGACACGGCGCGACCCGATCACCGAAAGCTGTTCGAGCTGGACGAAGCATTCCATTGGTCCTACGTCGAGGCCGGCGCTGGCGCCCGACTGCGAGCGCTCCATCAAGCCGTCAAGCCGCAGGCCGAACGGTACGAACGGCTGTACGTCAGCTTCCTGCCCGGCGCGCTCAAGCCCTCCGTGCTCGAGCATGAGGCGATCGCCCTGGCCATCGCGGAGGGAGCCCTGAAGCTGGCCGAGCAGGCGGTCGTCTCCAACTGGCACAACGCCGCCGATCGGCTGGGCGAGGTGATCGATGCGGTTGGAGAACAGGGGCACTGGTGAGCAACGGACTCCGCCGGAGCATCGGGCTTCGGGATCTGACCCTCGGAGTGATCGGGAGCGTCATCGGCTCCGGAATCTTCCTGGTGCCCGGCGGGGTGCTGGCCCAGGCCCAGCACTCGGTCGGGCTCTCGCTCCTCGTCTGGCTCGGGGGAGGCCTCCTCACCCTGATCGGGGCCCTGACCTACAGCGAACTGGGGGCGATGAACCCGGGGACTGGGGGACTCTACCTGTACCTCCGGGATGCCTTTGGACGACTGCCGGCGTTCCTGTACGGCTGGGCGATGTTCCTGGCAATCTCGGCCGGCGCCATCGCGGTGCTGACGTCCGTTTCCGCCCAGTACATCGGCCGAGTCGTGCCGCTGTCTCCGATCGGGAGCCGCCTCGTCGCCGTGGGGCTCATTGCCGGGCTGACGGTGGTCAACGTTCGCGGCACCACGATCAGCGTCAGGTTCATGAGCCTCGCCACGGCGGTCAAGGTGGCCGCCCTGGCCTTTCTGATCGTCGCCCTCCCACTGGCGGTCGGGCTGGGAGCCTTCCGGGGTCCCATTTGGCCTGACCATTTCGATCTCGGGGTGCTCCAGGGGTTCGGCGCCGGGATGCTCATGGTGCTGTGGGCCTACGAAGGCTGGCAGTATTCCACCTTCATCGCCGGCGAAGTGACCGAGCCACAGCGCAACCTGCCCCGCGGACTGGCCATGGGGGCCCTCGCCCTGATGGTGATCTATGTCCTCACCAACGTGGCGTACCTGAGCGCCCTCGGGCCGGCTGCCGTGGCGAGCACCACTACCGTGGCGGCGGACGCGGTGGCCGCGACCTTCGGGCCCGGGCCCGCCGCCCTTATCACGATCCCGATCCTGATCTCGATGATCAGCGCGGCCCACTTTGTCGTCCTCACCTCCTCCCGGGTCTACTTCGCGATGGCGCAGGACGGACTGTTCTTCGCCCGCTTCGCCCAGGTACACCCCCGCTATGGCACCCCGGCTGCCGCCATCGTCGGCGCCAGCGTGGCCGGAGCGGCGCTCGCCATGATCGGCACCGTCGGGCAGCTCCTCGGGTACGTGGTCTTCGTGGGGTGGATCTTCTACGGCCTGGGCGCACTGGCGCTGTTCCGCCAGCGACGGATCCAACCCGACGCGGTCCGGCCGTTTCGGGTGCCCGGCTACCCGGTGCTTCCGGCCCTGTTTGTGGTGGCGGCCGTCGCCCTGGTCGCCAACACGCTTGCCAGCCAGCCTCCGCTCCATTCCGCCGCGGCCCTGGGCCTGCTCGGCCTCGGTATTCCGGTCTATCTCGGCTGGCAGCGGTACCGCCCGGCGGCAAAGCCGGGCCCCTCCTCCACCCACTGAGGCCGTCCGGCCCCTGACAGACCGGCCTCCCCACCGTTCTCGAATCGGCTCTTGGCGTTTGCAAGTGACTACTTGCTTACAGAACACCCCGCCACTATTTTCGAGTCCATGGATGCCCGCACCCGGATACTCACTGCTGCCGCCACCGTGTTCGCCGAGGTGGGGTTTCGTGGTGCCACGACCCGACGGATCGCCTCGGAAGCCGAGGTCAACGAGATCACCCTGTTTCGTCACTTCGGGTCGAAGGAGCGGTTGCTTCGGGAAGCCGTCCAGGCCGCCAGCGCCCGCTACGGAGGGGCCAGCCTGCCCGAGTCGCCCAAGCGCCCCAGGCAGGAACTCCTGGTCTGGGCCCGCGAGCAGATGGCTCGACTTCGCGAGCGCCGGGGCCTGATCCGGACCTGCATGGCCGAGGTCGCCGAACACCCCAAGCTGGCGCAGCCAGGAAGTCACACCTCGTTCGCTGCCGCCCAGTTGACCGGCTATCTCGAACAGCTGACGGAAACCGGACTCGCCACTGCCCGGTTCGAGCCGGCCGCGGCGACCCAGATGCTCATGGGCGCCCTGTTTGCCGACGCCCTGGGGCGTGACATGATGCCCGATCTCTACCCCAACGATCCCGACGAAGCGGTGGAGCAGTACGTGGAGCTCTTCCTCCGGGGCATCGGATGCGGTGCGGCGACGCGCCGCCGGACCAAGTCGAGAGCCAAATGAACCTGAGCCCCATCGCCCGGGGGATCGCGTTGACCGCGGGCCTGCTCGTGACCTTTCCGCTCCCCGTCCACGCCCAGCCGGGTCGTTCCCTCTCCCTCGAGCAGGCCATGGAGTCCGCGATTCCGGCCAGTGAGGCCCTGGAACTGGCGAAGGCCGCCGTGTTCCGGGCCCGGGGAGAGCAATACCGCGCCAACGCGGACCGGTATCCCCAGCTCTCGGCTTCGCTGGGATACAACCGGCTGCTTGCATCCCAGTTCGAGGGCATCGACTTCGGGGGTGGCACCTCGGGGGATTCCGGGTCCGACGGGGGGCAGCTCCCGTTCGGTCGCGCCAACACCTACAACCTTGGAGTCAGTCTGTCCCAGACCCTGTTCGCGGGCGGCCGGATTGCCGGCCAGACCGCGTCAGCGGACGCCGGCCATCGGAGCGCGGCCCTGGGAGTCACGGCGGCGGAGGCGCAGCTCACCCTGGATGTGGTCAGCGCCTATTACGACGCGGTCCTCGCCGACCAGCAGTTGAGCATTGCCCAGGCGACCCTGGCTCAGGCCGACTCCACCGTCCGGCAGGCTGCCCAGCGGCAGGCGGTTGGAGCGGAAGCGGAGTTCGAGGTCCTCCGGGCCCGAGTCACCCGGAACAATCAGAACACCAGCGTCATTCTCCGCCGGAATGAGCGGGAGGTGGCCTATCTCCGCCTCAAACAGCTTCTGGGGTTGCCGGCGGATGACCCGATCATCCTGACGACCACGCTGGGTGGCGCCGCTCTCACCGACCCGCCGGTCATCGCCTCGGTGGTGGCGAGCCCGACCGACACCGCTGCGGAGAGCCGAATCGCGGTGCGCCAGGCCGCCGAGGCCGTCAGGGTCCAGGAGGGCGTTCTCAAGGTGGCCAAGGCCCAGCGGATTCCATCCCTGGTGCTGACCTCCCAATACGGGAAGGTCGGCTACCCGGACAACTACAACCCGACGGCAGCCGACTACGCCACCAATTGGAACATGGCGTTGGGAGTCCAGGTCCCGATCTTCACCGGCGGCCGGACCCGAGGTGACAAGGTGGTCGCTCAAGCCGCCCTCCGGGAAGCCGAACTGCGGCTGGCGCAGACCACCAAGCTCGCCCGGCTCGACAATCGGACCGCCTTCTCGGCCCTTGAGGCGGCCACCGCGGCCTGGGAGGCCAGTCAGGGGACCGTGGAGGAAGCGGAGCGAGCCTATCGGATCGCCGAACTCCGGTACCGTGAGGGGCTATCCACCCAGACCGAACTGGTGGACTCCCGCATCGGGTGGCAGACCGCCGATATCAGTCGGGTGCAGGCCGCCCGGGAACTTCAGGTGGCCAGGGTCCGGGTGGCACTGATCAGCGACCTGCCCCTGAACACCGGAACCCCAGCCACCACCGCGACCCGTCCCACAGCGCAGGCGCCAGCCCGCCAGAGCACGGCGGCCCAGACCCAGATTCCCGGAATCACACCATGACGTCCATGCTGCACCGTTCGCTCCACACGCCCGCCAGTTGGGCCGTCGTCGTCCTGGCCGCCGCCGCGATCGCCTGCGGCGCCCCGGACCCGGCCGCTGACCGCGCGGGCACCCAGGTCTCTGTCCGGCTGGAAGACATCGTCGTGGCTCAAGCGGAGAGCCTGTCGGCCGGCCCCCTGATCTCGGGCTCGCTGATGCCCGATCGCCAGGCAACGCTCCGAGCCGAAGTGCCCGGCACGGTGGTCGAAGTGCTGGTGGAGCCGGGGCAGTCGGTCCGGGCGGGCCAGTTGCTGGCTCGGCTCGATGATGTGGCGCTGGCCGAGGCTGCGGTCTCCGCCCGCGCGGCGCTGCGGACGGCCACGGAAGTGCTGGCGGTGGCGAAGCGCAACGCCGACCGGAATACCCGGCTGGCGGCCGCTGGGGCGATCGCTGACCGGGACCGGGAACAGGCGGAGGTGGCCGCGATGAATGCCGAGGCGGGACTCGCCGAAGCGACATCCCGCCTGCGCGCAGCGGAGAAACAGCTGCAGAAGACCCGCTTCACAGCGCCATTCAGTGGGGTGGTGAGTGACCGGTCGGTCCGGGCAGGAGATGTGGTGCAGTCGGGCAATCCGGTCCTCACGGTGGTGGATCCCTCTGCCCTGCGGCTGGAGGCCACGGTGCCGGTCAGCGCCCTCGGCGCCGTGAAGGTCGGCACCAGCGCGACCTTCGGGGTGACCGGCGCCGGCGATCGAGTGTTCGAGGGCGTGGTGCGCCGGGTCAATCCAGTGGTCGATCAGAATACCGGTCAGGTCCGGATCACGATCCTGGTGCCCAACGGGGACGGGCAGCTGGTCGGCGGCCTGTTCGCCCAAGGAACTGCGGCGGCGACCACCCGGATGACTCTTGCCGTGCCGCTGGCCGCGCTCGACCTGCGCGGGGTGACGCCCACGGTCCGTCGGATCCGGGGCGGGGTTGTGGAGTCGGTCGCCGTGGAGTTGGGGCTCAGAGACGAGAGCCGGGAGTTGATCGAGATCACCAAGGGGATCGCCCCGGGCGATACCCTGCTGGTCGGCGGTGCCGTGGGACTGGCGATTGGCACCCGCGTCGTGGTTACCAAGGAGTAGCGGCATGTTCATCTCCGACAACGCCATCCGGCGCCCCATCCTCACCATCGTGGCGATGGTCACCCTGGTGGTGTTCGGGACGTTCGCGCTGTTCACCCTCGACGTGGACGAGTACCCCGACGTGGCACCGCCGTTCGTGTCGGTGGCGGTGCCCTACCCCGGCGCCTCCCCTGAGACCGTCGAGAAAGAGGTGCTCAATCCGGTGGAGGAGGCGATCGCCTCGATCAGCGGGGTCAAGAAGGTCTCCGGCAAGGCCGAGGACGGCTTCGCCACGATCATGATCGAGTTCGTCTTCGAGAAGTCGCTGCCGGAAGCCACCCAGGACATCCGGGACGCCATCTCCGGGATCCGGGCCGATCTCCCACTGGAGATGGAAGAGCCGATCATCCGCAAGCTCAACGACACCGACCGGCCGGTGGTGTCCCTGGCGCTGGCCTCCAGCACGGTGTCCCTCCGGGAGCTGAGTCATCTGGCGGACCCGGGGATCACCCGGGAACTCCGCTCGCTCGCCGGGGTCGCCGAGGTGGTGGTCTCGGGCAGACGGGAACGGGAACTGACGATCGAACTCCGGCCAGACGCGCTGCAGGCCGCCGGGGTAAGCGTCGGGCAGGTGGTTCAGGCCGTCCAGTTCCAGAATCTCGCCGCGCCGGTGGGGCGGCTGACCGGGGTCACCGAGGAACGGTCGATCCGGCTCCGGGGGCGGCTGACCGGCCCGGAGGACTTCGCCCGGCTGATCGTGACGGAGCGGGATCACGCGGTGATCCGGCTGGGCGATGTCGCCACGGTGCGGGATGGCGAGGAAGAGGCCCGATCGCTCGCCATGTTCAACGAACAGGAGGGCGTCGGGATCGATATCAAGAAGGCCAAGGGCTTCAGCACCACCGATGTGGCGAACCGGATCCTGGAGCGGGTGGAGCAGGTCCAGCGGGGGCTTCCCGAAGGCGTGACCCTCAGCGTGGTGAAGAATGCCGGGGTGCGGGTCAAGGCCTCCGTCTGGAACGTGCAGAAGGCGCTCCTGGAAGGCGCCTTCCTGACGGTCCTCGTGGTATTCCTGTTCCTCAACTCCTGGCGCTCCACGGTCATTACCGGCCTCGCGTTGCCGGTGTCGGTACT
>CAYINH010000156.1:0-6415 GCA_964364615.1 uncultured Gemmatimonadaceae bacterium | reverse complement strand
ACGATCACGATCCAGAACTACTTCCGGATGTACCACAAGCTGTCCGGGATGACAGGCACCGCCGAGACCGAGGAGACCGAGTTCTTCACGATCTATGGTCTCGAGGTGAACGTGATCCCGACCAACCGGCCCATTGTTCGCCGGGACCAGCCCGATCGGATCTACCGGACCCGGCGCGAGAAGTACAATGCTTCAGTGGATGAGGTCGAGCGGCTCCACGGACTCGGGTTGCCGATCCTGATCGGCACCACCTCGGTGGAAGTGTCCGAGACCCTGAGCAAGATGCTCAAACGGCGGGGGCTCAAACACGAGGTGCTGAACGCCAAACACCACCAGCGAGAGGCCGAGATCGTGGCCGCCGCGGGCCAGGTGGGCGGGATTACCATCGCCACCAACATGGCCGGTCGGGGGACCGACATCAAACTGGGCAAGGACCTCGATCTGACCCAGGAGGAGGCCGGGCTCCAGATCATCGGGACCGAGCGCCACGAATCCCGGCGGATCGATCGGCAGCTGCGGGGGCGGGCGGGCCGGCAGGGCGATCCCGGGGCCTCCCTGTTCCATCTCTCGCTGGAAGACGACCTGATGCGGTTGTTCGGGACCGAACGGGTGGCCCGGTACATGGAGAAGACCGGCGCGGAGGAGGGCGAAGTGATCACCGGCCGGCTGGTGACCGCCGCGATCGAACGGGCCCAGAAGCGGGTCGAGCTGCAGAACTTCCAGCAGCGGAAGCGGCTGCTGGACTACGACGACGTGATGAACCAGCAGCGGGAAGTGGCCTATTCCCTCCGGTTGTTCGCCCTGGAGCGGGGCGAGGAGCTGAAGGCCGAGGCCCGCCGGATGCTGGGCACCGCGCTCGAGGCGGCGATTGCCAAGATCCTCGGGGGCGACGGCCCGGAGCAGTGGGACCGGCTGGCTCTGCACGCCCACCTGTCGATGCACTTCATGCTGGTGGTGGACGAGGTGCTCGACGCCAGGGCCACGCCCAGCCGGGAGATCCTGGTGGCGGCCGCCCAGGCCGAGGGGGAGGCGGCGTTCAGCCGGAAGATCGAGTATCTGAAGGACTTCGGGAAGAAGCTCGGGCTGGCCGACGTGGACGTCCAGATCCTGTCCCAGGTCCTGCTTTCGGTGCTGGACGAGAAGTGGAAGGACCACCTCTACGATCTGGACCAGCTCCGGAACGCGATCCAGTACCGGGCCTATGGCCAGCGGGACCCGCTGGTGGAGTACAAGAAGGAGGCCTTCGACATGTTCGAGGACCTCATGCAGGATCTCCAGGCCACCTTCGCGGAACGGTTTCTCAAGGTTCAGGTCTCCGCCGAACCGCCCCGGCAGCCGCCCCGGAGGATGCCGCCTCCCCCCGCAGCCAAGGCGTCCACCACCGATGCCATGTTCACCGGCGGGGGCCACCACCCGGCCGACCCGCCGCCGGCGGCGCTGGAGACCTCGCTCGGGCGGATGGCCAGTGGGGCGGCTGGAGTACCCGAGGTGGGGCGGAACGATCCCTGTCCCTGCGGCTCGGGCAAGAAGTACAAGAAGTGCCACGGGGCAGCCTAGGGGATTGGGTTGCGGCTGTCACGGAATCGAACCGCCACCCGAGAGGGTGGCGGTTATGGTATCCGGATGTTGCCCGCCGAGTCCCGTGTCCTCCCGACCGAATGGCCCAGAGAACGCCTGTGGGCCCTGGGGCCGGGGGCGCTGACCACCGCGGAACTGCTGGCGATCCTGCTCGGGACCGGGCACGCTGGCCAGGGCGCCTTGGCCTTGGCTGGGGCCATCCTGGAGCCCGTGGGAGGGTCCCTCCGGCGGCTGGCGGCCCGCCCCCCCGCCGAACTGACCAGGCTTGGGGGGGTGGGTCCCGCCAAGGGGGCCCGGCTCCTGGCGGCCCTGGAGTTGGGCCACCGTCTGGCCCGGGAAATCCGGCCGCCGGCCTCCCGGATCCGGGCCCCGGAGGACGCGGTGCGCTGGCTCTCCCCCAGGCTGCGGGATCTCCAGGTCGAGGAGTTCCACGTGCTGGCCCTGGACAGTCAGAGCCGGGTCCTGCGGGACATCACCGTCACCCGGGGGCTGCTGGACAGCTCCCTGGTCCACCCCCGGGAGGTCTTCCGGGCTGCCATTGCCGAGGCGGCGGCGGGGGTCATCCTGGTCCACAACCACCCCAGCGGGGACCCCACCCCGAGCCCCGAGGACCGGACGGTGACCCGCCAGCTGGTCGAGGCCGGCCGGCTGCTCGACCTGCCGGTGTACGACCACATCATCGTGGCCGGGGACCGGTTTCTCAGTTGCGCGGCGGCGGGGCTGCTGGACTAATCCGTTGACCTTGACCGGCCGTCGCCTCATCCTTGTACCAGGGAGTGAGGTGCCGTGCCCGAGACCGCGATTGCGCTGCCGAACGAATTCCGGGCTGCTCTGGAGCAGCACGCGGACCGGCTCGATCTTGACCTGATCGAGCGGGCCCTTCGCTTCAGCATGTCTGCCCACCGGGGCCAGCGGCGGCAGAGCGGTGAGGACTTCGTCTCCCACAGCATCGCGGTCGCCTCCATTCTGCTCGGCCTCCTGGTGGACAGCACCTCGATCGCGGCGGCGCTGCTGCACGACGTGGTGGAGGACTCCGATGTCCCGTCCGAAGAGCTGAGCCGCGAGTTCGGCCCCGAAGTGGCCGGGCTGGTCGAGGGGCTGACCAAGCTCTCCCACCTGACCTTCCGGTCCACCACCGAAGCCCAGGTGGAGAACTACCGGAAACTGCTGCTGTCGATCGCCAAGGATGCCCGGGTCATCATCGTCAAGCTGGCCGACCGGCTTCACAACATGCGAACCCTCCAGCACCTGTCGGAGGATCGCCGGAGCCGGATCGCGCTGGAGACCAGGGAGATCTACGCCCCACTGGCCCACCGGTTCGGAATGGCGGGGATGAAGGCGGAGCTGGAGGACCTGGCGTTCAAGTTCCTGGAGGCCAAGGAGTACCAGGCGCTGGCCGAACAGGTGGCGGCCAAGCGGGCCGAGCGGGAGCAGATGATCCGGACCCTCCGGGTTCCGCTGGAGCAGGAGCTCCGCCGGGCCCAGATCGAGGAATTCGAGATTACCGGGCGGCCCAAGCACCTCTGGAGCATCTACCAGAAGATGCGGAAACGGAACACGCCGTTTGAGCAGATCTATGACATGATGGCGGTCCGGGTCATCGTGCCGAATGTGCCGGAGTGCTATCACGTGCTGGGGGTCATTCATCACAAGTGGACCCCGCTCCAGGAGCGGTTCAAGGACTACATCGCCAGCCCCAAGTCCAATGGCTACCAGTCGCTCCACACCACGATCTTCGGGCCCGGGGGCCATCTGTTCGAGGTCCAGATCCGGACCCGGGAGATGCACCGGACCGCCGAGTACGGCATCGCGGCACACTGGGTGTACAAGGCGGATGGAGCGCCGGACGAACTGGACCGGCAGATGGGCTGGTTCCGCCAGCTGATCGAACTGCAGCAGGACACTGCCAGCCCCGAGGAGTTCCTCGAGTTCCTCAAGGTCGACCTGTATCAGGACGAGATCTTCGTCTTAACCCCCCAGGGCGACGTCAAGCAGCTGCCGAAGGGGGCCACCCCGATCGATTTCGCCTTCCACGTCCACTCGGAGGTCGGACTCCGGTGCCAGGGCGCCCGGGTCAACGGCCGGATCGCCCCGCTCCACCGGGAGTTGAAGAACGGCGACACGGTGGAGATTCTCACCGGCCCGGCCCCGCGCCCCAGCCGTGACTGGCTGAGCCACGTCACCACCGCCCGGGCCCGGCATCGGATCAAGCAGTGGATCCGGCAGGAGGAGGAGAAGATCTCGCTCCAGCTCGGCCGCGAAATTCTGGAGCGGGAGGTCAAGCGTCGCCGGCTGTCCAGCCTCGAGAAGGGGATGCTGGAACGGGCCGCCCCCAGCTTCGAGCTCGACAGCGGGGAAGCCCTGGTGATTGGCGTCGGGCGCGGGGACCTGGCGATCGGCCAGGTGATGAAGGCGCTCTACCCGGATGTGCCCGAGGACGAACTGCGGGCGCCCAAGCCCACCGCCTTCGGCCGGGTGCTGGACCGGATCCGGTTGGGGCGGGGGATCAAGATCCAGGGGGTGGATGGTCTGATGGTCCGCTATGCCCAGTGCTGCCAGCCGGTGCCGGGTGATCCGGTGGTCGGCTACGTCAGCCAGGGCCGAGGGATTTCGATCCATCGGGCCGATTGCCCCAACCTGCTCACCCTCACCTCCACCGACCGCCGGGTGGAGATCGACTGGCAGGAGGTGGAAGGCGAGTCGTTCATGGTGCGACTGGTGCTGAGCGCGACCGATCGCCGGGGCCTCTATGCCGATGTGATGATTGCCGTGAGCGGGACCGGCACCAACATCCGGCGCGCTGATCTGCATGCGAAGGACGGGACCGCGTTCGGCAACATCTACGTCGAAGTGGACAACCTGTCCCACCTGGCCAAGGTCCTGAAGGCGGTCAAGCGGGTCAAGGGGGTCCACAACATCGAGCGGCGGGAAGCGCCGCAACTGGCCTGATCATGGCCAACTACTGGATCCTGAAGACCGAGCCTGACAGCTACGGCTACGAGGACCTCCTCCGGGAAGGGACCGGCACCTGGGATGGGGTGGCCAATGCCGTTGCCCTGAAACACATCCGGGCGATGCGGACCGGCGACCGGCTGCTGATCTATCACACCGGCAAGGAGAAGCAGGTGGTCGGGGCGGCCCGGGTCGTGTCCGATCCCTATCCCGACCCGAAGTCCGACGACCCGAAGCTGCTGGTGTTCGACCTGACCGCCGGGTCCCGGTGGCCGACTCCGGTCTCGCTCAGCACCATCAAGGCCGATCCGCTCTTTGCCGATCACCCGCTGGTGCGGATCGGACGGCTCTCGGTGGCGCCGCTCAGCGGTGCCCAGTGGGACCGGCTCCACCAGTTGGGAGGCCGAGCCTGGTAGCGGCTCCGGTCGGCCTGCAGTCGGTGCGCGGTCCGGCTAAGTTCCCCCCGTGTCAGGCCCCCAGTTCGAAGTTCTCGCCCCCTTTTCCCCCGCCGGTGATCAGCCGCGGGCCATCGCCGAGCTCAGCGCCGGACTGGCCAGGGGCGAGCGATACCAGACGCTGCTAGGGGTGACCGGATCGGGGAAGACCCTGACCCTGGCCCACGTCATCGCCCAGGCGAGGAAACCGACCCTCATTCTGTCCCACAACAAGACCCTCGCGGCCCAACTGTACGGCGAGATGAAGCAGTTCCTGCCCAGGAACGCGGTCGAGTACTTCGTGTCGTACTACGACTATTACCAACCGGAAGCCTACGTCCCGTCGAGCGACGTCTACATCGAGAAGGACGCCTCGATCAACGAGGACATTCAGCGGCTCCGGCTCCGGGCCACGTCCAGCCTGATGGAACGGGAGGACGTGGTGATCGTCGCCACGGTGAGCGCGATCTACGGGCTCGGCGACCCGGTGACTTACCGGCAGCTGATGGCCACGGCCCGGGTGGGCGAGCGGCGCGGCCGGGACGACCTCCTGGGGGCTCTGGTGGCCATCCAGTATCGGCGCAACGATGCCTCGTTCGAACAGGGTGCCTTCCGGGTCCGGGGCGACACCCTCGAGATCTTCCCGGCCTATGAGGAACAGGCAGTCCGGATCGAATTCTGGGGCGATGAGATCGAACGGATCAGCAAGGTCCATCCGCTGACGGGGGAGGTCATCACTCCGCTCGAACGGTGCGCGATCTATCCGGCGACCCACTTCGTCACTGAACGCGAGACGGTGGAACGTGCGGTCGGGCGCATCAAGGACGAGCTGGCGGTGCGGCTGGGCGAATTCCGGATGGCGGGCAAGCTGCTCGAGGCACAACGGCTGGAGTCCCGCACCCACTTTGATATCGAGATGATGCTCGAGGTCGGCACCTGTCCGGGCATCGAGAACTACTCCCGCCACCTGAGCAACCGGCGGGAAGGGGAGCGGCCCGCCTGCCTGCTCGACTACTTCCCCCCGGAGTATCTGGTGGTGGTGGACGAGTCGCACGCCTCGCTCCCCCAGATCGGGGGGATGTACAACGGGGACCGGGCCCGGAAGTTGACCCTGGTGGAGTACGGGTTCCGGCTGCCGTCCGCCCTGGACAACCGGCCCCTGCAGTTCGAGGAGTTCATGGCCCTGACGCCCGGGATGATCACCGTGTCGGCGACGCCCGGAGAGTTCGAACTGGGGCTGGCCAAGGGCGTGGTCGTGCAACAGATCAACCGGCCTACCGGCCTGGTGGACCCCGAGGTCGAGGTGCGGCCCGTCAAGGGGCAGGTGGACGATGTCATTCAAAGGATAGTAGAGCGAGCGCAGAAAAAAGAAAGAGTACTGGTGACTACCCTTACCAAGAAAATGGCAGAAGATTTGGCAGAATATCTTAATGATAAAGATAGATTCAAAA
>CAYINH010000155.1:0-6445 GCA_964364615.1 uncultured Gemmatimonadaceae bacterium | reverse complement strand
TCACGGCTGAAACGTGGGTCAGGTCCTGGTTTCCGGGGACAGGGACCGGACCGGCGGAGCGGCGGTGGATCTGGTCAGGCACCTGGCCGTTGGGCTGGCGGGGCGGGGCGGGTGGGTAACCAGGGGTGGGCGGGACCCGGACGGGAGGGACAGGAGGAGGTTGCCAGTTTCCGTTTTAGGCCGCATTCTTTGCAGCGTTCCCGGAATAGGCTGCCAAGGGCCGCCCCTGAGGATGGTTGTTTCTGAAGGGGTTACCAGACCGGGCCGACAGGATTGCAGTCATTGCGTTTTCGACCGCGGGCAGTGCAGCGGATACGGATTGGCGTGGTGGGGGAGAATCCCCATTGCAGGTCCATACATGAGTTATGCCCACCAACAGCACTCGGTGTGCACTGAAGGTTGGACCGAGCCACCTCCGGTTGCCATCCGCCACGTTACACGTTACACTACTGCATGGCGATCGTCGGGTTCAGGCACAAAGGATTGGAGCGTTTCTTTGCTCGAGGAACCACCATGGGGGTCCAAGGCAAGCATGCCAAACGGCTCCGGCTGATTCTCGGGCGGCTGAGCGTAGCGAAGGAGCCTCGGGACATGGGACTTCCGGGGCTCAATCTCCATCCTTTGAAGGGAGACCGCCAGGGTACGTGGGCTGTGCAGGTCAGCGGCAACTGGCGAGTGACCTTTCGATTTGTCGGTCCAGATGTCTCGAACGTGAACTACGAGGACTATCACTGATGAAGCCCATTCGTATGAGGAACCCACCGCACCCGGGAGAGATCCTCCGTGAGCTCTGCCTCGTGCCCTTGGATCTCAGCATCACCGATGCAGCCGCGTCCTTGGACGTGAGCCGGAACACGTTGTCCGCCATCCTGAACGGACGGGCTGGCATCAGCCCCGAGATGGCGGTTCGCCTGTCGATCGCGTTCGACACCACGGCCGAGAGTTGGCTGCATCAACAGATGCAATACGATCTCTGGCATGCGGAGCAATCGCGGAAGCAGTTGCGAGTTCGGAAGCTCGCGGCCGCGTAGGCCGTGTCCGCGATGCCGGGGGCATAACACGCCGATGCACCTGCCGGCGCTGCGCGCCGCAGGTGATCGGCAGGTCGTTAGACGGCGCCGCTACAATTCCGCAACACGGAGGACTGTGCAACGCACACTCTTTCGACGCATCCCCGATGGTGCGGGTCGCGACGGGTATGCCGCGGAGTTAGCGAAGCTGATGGACCCTGGGATCTGAGTCGCTGAACAGCCGGGAACAGACGTGACACTCTAAACCCGATTCACGGTTACATCCTGAGGACGCCGCCCATGGTACCTGTCCACGCCCCACCTCCTGCCTTCGCTCCGGTGGCCTCGCAGGAGCGGATCGAGACGCTCGACATTGTCCGCGGAGTCGCTCTTCTCGCCATTCTGGTTGTCAACTGGACGGTGAACGCGCACTGGGACAACGATGTCTGGGAAGGTTTCAGCGGGGCAGCGGATCAGATCGCCTGGTGGGCGTCTCACATTTTCCTGGATGAAAAAGCCCGGCCGATGTTCACCTTCATGTTCGGGCTGGGGTTTGCGATTCTGATGCTGCGAGCTGAAGAACGCGGCGTTCCCTTTGTGGCCAGGTACGCCCGCCGCCTGGCCGTGCTTTTTGTGATCGGGGCCGCCCACGACATTCTCACGGAGCGCGACATCCTGTCGGGCTATGCCATCTTCGGCTTTCTCCTGCTTCCCGTACGAAAGCTCAACCCGAAGTTTCTTGTCGCGCTGGCGTTCGCTTGGGTTCTTGTTCCCTTTACAGTGAATGCGATAAAGGGCCGTGGCTACAGCGATCGCCTAGCAAGATTGACCAACGAGAACAACGCACGCACCGTGGTGACGCTGGAACCCGCTGTTCTCGATACCTACGTCGGCGAGTACGAGTTCGACTCGGAACCATACGGGATTTTTGTAACCCGGATGGGAAACACGCTCCTCGGACAGAGTCCCGGGGTTCCAGGTTTTGACGACGTTCCCTTCAGGCTTTTCGCGAGATCGGGGACGGCATTCTTCTCGCGGTCGAGCGAAGTCGCCAAGATCTCATTTGTCAAGGATTCGACGGGAACAGTGACCGGGCTCGTCTGGGGGCAAGGCCGACAGGCTTTGTCTGGCCGGATGGTTCGGCCGGGCGCGGAGGCAATCGACGATGCCGCCCGGAGACGTGTTGCGGACCGCAATCCGGAGTATCACACCTATGCGACGGGCAGCTTTGCAGAAATCGTCAGCTTCCGGGCCGGGCTATTTTGGAATGGGATTTCGTCGTACACCACGAACTTCAGGCGTTGGTTGAACCCCGATTTCGCGATCTTTCTCTTGGGGCTCTACGCCGGGCGCAGGCGGATCTTCCACGAGATTACCGCCCATCGTGCGTTCATTTGGAAGGTGATGTGGTGGGGCCTTGCTCTCGGCTTGGCAGGTGCTGCGTCTGATGTCTTCCTTCGAGACGCGCTTCCCGGCGCCGCGTTCCGCGGTGAACCCGTGTCGTACATGACCAACATCGTGCGCGGACTCGGCGCTCGGTTTGGCGCCCCGGCGCTGGGGCTGGCGTATATCGCCGCACTGACTCTTCTCCTCCAGCGGAACGCCTGGAAGAGTAGGCTTGGCCCACTTGGCGCGGTTGGCCGCATGACGCTGACAAATTATCTACTCCAGTCCGTCGCATTCGTGCTCCTCTTCTTCGGCTATGGCCTGGGCTGGTGGGGTCAAACCGGAGCGTTCGCCGGGCTGATGCTGGCCACGGCGCTCTTTGCACTGCAGATCGTCGCCAGCCAGTGGTGGATGCGGCGGTTCCGCTTCGGCCCGGCAGAGTGGGTGTTGCGGACCGCCACGTACGCAAAGCTTCAACCGATGCGCCTTGGGCAATCGCGGAAGGCAGGTTGAGAAATGAGGCAACCCCGGTTCCGGCGCCAATCACGATGGTGACACCTGGGCTAGGAGCTGGTCGAATTGCCGAGGGGTGAGCGAGACTCCGAACTCGTTCGCGGTCCTCTCGCTCAGGACCAACGCCGTTGTCACAAACGCGGCGTACTCCGGGTCCGCGCCAAGCGGATACGCGGCCGTCGGGTCAAGACCTCCTTCTTCTGGTCGCACTTGCTGCCGTGCCGTCTAACTCGACCTTATGAAAGCGCGGAGCTGCCGGGCGGCGGCTCCGGAGGATCTGGCGGAGCCTCGTCTCGGGCGGCACCTTCTCCGGGTGCCCCGCAAGGAGACTCCGATGATCTGGGTTGGGTTGGATTTGCACAAGCGGTACGTCACGGCCTGCGCGCTGGATGCGACCGGGACGGAGGTGGCGGCCCATCGGCGGCTGCCGGCGGATGCCGAGGCACTGATCACCTGGCTCCAGGGCCTCGGGGCGCCGGTCACGGTGGCGATGGAAGCGACCCTGTACTGGGCGTGGTTACATGACCAGTTGAGCGCGGCTGGCATCCCGGCGGTGGCGGCCCACCCCTACCAGGTGAAGCTGATCTGGCAGGCGCGAGCCAAGACGGATCCGATCGATGCCCGGAAGCTGGCCGATCTGCTGCGGACGAATCTGCTGCCGGTGGTGTGGGTGCCGAGTCCCGAGTTGCGCGCGCACCGGAAGCTGCTCCGGGGCCGGGCGTACCTGGTCCGGCTGCGGACCAGCGTGAAGAATCGGATTCACGGACACCTGATGGCGGAGAACTGTCGGACCGAGGTGACGGACCTGTACGGCAAGGCGGGCCGGGCCTGGCTGGCGACGGTGGCGCTCACGGAGATGGGCCGGGTCCAAGTGGACCTGCTGCTCGAGCTGGTGGATCAGTTGGATCTGCGAGTCAAGCGCCTGGATCAGCGGGTGCAGCGGCTGGTGAAGGCCGACCCGCAGGCCCAACTCCTCCAGACGTGGCCGGGGATCGGGCCGTTTGGTGCGGCACTCCTGCTCGCAGAGATCGGCAGCATCCACCGGTTTCGGACCAGCCACGCGCTGGCGGCGTACGCGGGGCTCACGCCGAGCACGCAGAGCTCCGGCGGGAAGACGACCCACGGAGGCGTGGGGCGCTCCGGCAGTCCCTGGCTCAAATGGATCCTGATCGAGATTGTTCAGAGCCTGAAACTGGCGCCCGGCCCCATCGGGGACCACTATCAGCGGCTGCTGCGCTCCAAGGGGAAGGCCAAGGCGACGGTGGCGGCGGCCCGGAAACTGAGCTGTTATCTGTACTGGTGCCTGAAGGAAGGGTGGAGCTACGAAGTCTGGCTCCGCCAGCACGACAAGCTGGAGGTGCGCCCGGTGCATTTGCTGGGTTCGGCCGCGTAGGGTGCGGTCCCCCCGGTAACCCGAATGGGCCACCTCCTTCGAACCATGCTCCTGGACCTGGGCGTCCGCAGAGGCGCGTGAAGCCGGCTTCGTGCCGCGCTTGGATCTGAGGGAGCTGCTGGCATATTCGGTGGGTGCAGGACAAGGACGACCTGGCCGTCCCGAGGGGCACGTGTACCCATTGACAGCCGCGCTTTCAGAGGAGCAAATGCAGCTGCCGGCCGCTGGGCGGCCGCAGCTGATTTGCAGGCCGTTAGGCCGATCACGGCGGCGTTCGTTACGCCCGTGCTTGTTGGTTCACGGTCATCCCAGAGTCGAGTACTCTCGAATCGTCGGAGGAATCGCAATGACTCGGCTCTTGATCCTACTCCTTACCGTGACCAGCGCCCTCAGTAGAGCGGCCGGGGCCCAGGCAGGTCCTGTCGCTGCTGACCCCACAATTCCACGGGTGCTGGATAGTCTCTTCGCCCCGTGGCGCGGTACTGACGGCCCCGGCTGCGCGGTGGGCGTGAGTTGGCGGGGGCACCCGGTGTACACACGCGTCTACGGAATGGCCAATCTGGAAACAGGTACACCCATCCGGCCGTCCTCACGCTTCGACATCGCTTCGGTGTCAAAGCAGTTCACGGCAATGGCCATCCTGCTATTGGCGCGCGACGGTCGGCTCTCGATCGACGACGACATCCGCAAGTACGTCCCCGAGATCCCAAACTACGGTACGCCGGTGACAATCCGGCATCTCCTGGCGCACACGAGCGGGCTGCGGGATCCTCTCGATCTGTTGTACCTCGCCCGTGGAGCGTACCTCACCCCTGGTCGGGACGAGACAGGCCCCGTCACCGAAGCTGACTTCCTGGACATCCAGTCGCGTCAGAAGGCCCTCAACTCGGCGCCGGGCGCCGAATACCGCTACAACAATGGTGGGTACATGCTGCTCGGGTTGATCGTGAGCCGCGTGACCGGGACGCCACTCCGTGTCTTCGCCGAGGAGCGCATCTTTAGACCACTGGGAATGGCGAGTACCAGCGTCGGCGACGACATCGCGGTGCTGGTGCCGGAGCGCGCCACCGGCTACAGGAGCGCCCCCGGTGGGTGGCAACTCGCGCCCCCGCGGGTGTTCCCACCAGGCGCATCGACGGTCTTTGCAACTGTTGGCGACCTGCTCAGATGGGCGGCCAACTTCGATCGTCCGGTGGTTGGTGATCGTCCGATGTTCGATGCGATGCACACGCGAGGCGTGCTCACGAACGGCGACTCGACGGACTACGGGTTTGGTACGCAGATCGGCCGCTACCGAGGTGCAAGCGTTCCCAACCATTCGGGGGGTGGAGGGGGTTACCAGGCGTTTCTCGGCCGCTTCCCCGAGCACGGGCTCGCTATCGCGATCGCCTGCAACGCATCGTCGGCTGGTGCGATATCGCTGTTCCTGCGTGTGGCCGATGCGATCATCGGCGACTCACTCGCCCCTGTCGCCGCGGCCGCCCCGCCAGCAGCCGCAGCGCAAGACGCGGTCACGCTTCCGGCCGCGACGCTGGAGCGCAGAGTTGGCACCTACCTCCAGCCGACGACACAGGACCTGGTGCAACTGCGCATGCGTGACGGTCGTCTGGTGTTCGCCGATAATCCTAACACGTGGTCGAGCGTAAGCTCTCCGGGGGGAGCACTCCTCGCGGCGTTGTCGGCCGACCGATTCGTCCTCCCCACGCGCGAGATTGTATTCGCCCCGGGCGACCATTCCGGGTTTGAACTAAGCCGACGCGATGGGAGGGGGCGACCCATTCCATACGCCTGGATGCCACCCGCAACGGTGTCGCCTGCCGCGCTTGCTGCCTACGCCGGAGAATACTGCAGTGAAGAGCTCGACACCTGCGTGCGCGTATCGCCGCAGGACACCGTGCTAATCTTTCACCATGCCGCCCACTCGACGCCGGCCAAGCCGGTGTTCGCGGACGGATTTACCTGGTCCGGCTACCTCCTGGTGCGGTTTCACCGGGCCGGCGGCAGAATTACGGGGTTCGAAGTCTCCGAGAATGATTTTCAACACATCCAATTCGTTCGGAGCCCGATGCGTCGATGAGGAGCTGCCGGCAATTGGCGGACTCGAAGTCCCGGTCGAAGTCACTCGCGCTTTGGCGCGCATGGA
>CAYINH010000154.1:3562-6497 GCA_964364615.1 uncultured Gemmatimonadaceae bacterium | reverse complement strand
GGACGGAAGGGCTCGCTCGGATCGTCCTATGCGGTGCGGGATTACTACGCGATCGATTCCGCGCTGGGAACCCCAGAGGATTTCCGGCAGCTGGTGGCGGCGGTGCACCGGCGGGGGATGGCCCTCATCATGGACTGGGTGCCGAACCATACGGCGGTGGACGCGGTCTGGACCGTCCGGCACCCCGACTTCCACGTCCGGGATGCCGAGGGACGGCTGACGGTCCCCCGTGATCCGGAGGGCAAGCCCACCGACTGGACCGACGTGGTCGCGCTCGACTACCGCAACCCCGGGCTCCGCCTGGCGATGATCGGCGCCATGCGCCATTGGCTCGAGGAGTTCGACATCGACGGCCTTCGGGTGGACGTCGCCGGGTTCGTTCCGGACAACTTCTGGCGCGAGGCCATTCCGAGCCTCAGGGCTGCCCTGCCCCGCCCGATCCTGCTCCTGGCCGAGTGGGGCGATCTCCGGATGCACCGGCTCGGCTTCGACCTCACCTATGGCTGGGACAGCTACCACCGGCTCAAGGCGGTCTGGAAGGGCGGCCCGGCCCACGTCTTCGTGGACGCGGAGCTGCCAGAACTCAGTGCCATGCCCCGGGGTGGAATGCGGCTGCGCTTCACCACCAATCATGACGAGACGGCCTGGGACCAACCGGCGGTGACCCTGTTCAGCGGGCCAGCGGGAGCCCGGGCCGCCTTCGTGGCGATGACCCTGCTGCCGGGCCGCCCGTTGGTCTACAACGGGCAGGAGGTGGAAAGCCCCCAGGTGCTCCGCCTCTTCGAGCGGGATCCGGTGGCCTGGGACCTGCCCGGCGCCGACGAGGCCCGGGCCTTCTACCGGCGGGTATTGGATCTGGTGCGCGGCCATCCGGCGCTGGCCGGCGCCGACCTGGAAGCGGTGCCGACCAGTGCACCGGATGAGGTGATCAGCTATCGCAGGGGGAACGTGGTCGTGCTGGTAAACGCCCGGCCGCACGAGGTGAGGGTAACGGTGCCGAGGCTGGTCGAGGGTCCGTTCCACGACCTGCTGTCGGGCCGCTCCGGCCTCGAGGGCCCGTTTACCCTGCCGGCGTTCGGCGCCCTGGTCCTGGCCGGCCCGCCGCCCTGATCAACCGCCCTGGGGCAGGAAGTCGAGCGCCGGCGGCTCGTCCTGCACCAGGAACTCGAACTGGTCGCGGAACTGCTCCAGGGAGAGGTGGGCGACCGCCGCGAACCGGGCGATCTCGTGCGGGTTGGCAAAGTCATCCCGCCGGAGGCGGATCATGTACCGCCGGGCGATGGCGTACCGGGTCGAGCGGATGTTCACGTACCGGATCCGGGTCCGCCCGGTCGCGGGATCGACCAGGTCCGCAAACGGGATCGGGACGAACTCTCCCCCTTGCATCGACACCATCACCCCGTGCCCGCCGGACAGCAGGTACTTCGCGGCGCAGTACCCTAGGTCCCGGGCGTATTCGACGTCGTAGGGGATCGGGTCGGCACAGCGCAACTCGTATCCGATGTCCTTGGCTACGACCGTGGCCTTGAGCCCGAACTCCTTGAGCCGCGCCTGCACCGCCTGCTTGAGGATGCCTCCGATCGCGACCTCGGCGATCCGGAGGTTGCCATGGGGGTCGCGCTCGACTCCGTCGACACCCTCCAGTTCACCGGGATCAATCCCCTCCACGACCCCCTCGGCGATGACCGCCACGCCGTGCCGCTTGCCCAGGGCCAGCCGCTTGATGATGGCGCCCGCCAGGGTGTCGGTGATCGCCTTGAAGGGTATCGGCCGGTGGCCGAACTCCTCGGGGATCAGGGTCAGGGTGGCGCCGGCCGCCTTGCCCATGCCGAGGGCGAGGTGCCCCGCCTTCCGGCCCATGGCGATGACGAAGTACCAGCGCGACGTGGTGTGGGCATCCACCATCAGATTCTTGATGATCTCGCTGCCGAGATGGCGCGCCGTCTGGAACCCGAAGGTATCGATGGCCGGGGGGAGACCGATGTCGTTGTCGATCGTCTTGGGGACGTGGATGACCTGGATCCGGCCTGCGGAATGCTGCTCGAGGCGCAGCGCGGTATAGGCGGTGTCGTCGCCCCCTATGGTGATGAGCTGCGCCACGCCCAGCCGGAGCAGCGAGAGCACCGTGTGCTCCAGGTACTCGGGGTCGGTGGTGGGGTTGTCGCGGGCGATGCCGAGGATCGACCCCCCCCGGGCGTGGATCCGGCTCACCGCGGCGATGTCGAGCGGCATGACGTGGTCGATGTCACCCTGCATGATCCACTTGAACCCGTCCTGGATCCCGAGCACCTCGACCCCGTCCAGGGCACTCCGGATGGTCGCCGCGGCGATCACGGCGTTGATCCCCGGGGCGGGGCCGCCGCCCACCACGATCGCGACCTTGGTCCGTTCGGTCATGAGCGGTCCCCGGCCGCCCCGCGCCGGGCCCGCACGACCAGGGCGAGCATGACGACCCCGAAGGCAATCAGGACCATCCCCCACCAGAGGTTGACGTTGATGCCCAGCGACCGGGCGTAGCTCGCATCATCCGACAGCAGTCCGAACCCCACCAGCAACACGCCGACGATGGAGAACATCAGGCCGATCGGCAACCGCAGATCAAATTTCATCGGGTAATCACCAGAAGATGATGTTGAGAACGAGCGTCAGGCCCAGCACGATCCCGCCCAGCACCGCGGGCCGGCCGTACCAGGCGAGGGTCGGGTCCGACTCCCGGGGGGTGAGGGCATAGACCAGCCCCCGCAGTTCGTCATCGGCCTTCTGCTGCCGGGTGAACAGCGAAATCAGGATGGTGGCGCCGAAGCAGGCGCTCCAGGCGATGATGGCGGTCCAGAAGTTCTGGGCCATTTCGCTCGGATAGCGGTGGAGGATGGTTCCCAGAAACGCGCCCTTGATTCCCGGCACGGCGTCGTGCGGCAGGGTCACGCCGTGGTGG
>CAYINH010000154.1:0-3552 GCA_964364615.1 uncultured Gemmatimonadaceae bacterium | reverse complement strand
GCCACCACGCTCAAGCCGATGCCGCCCACCGTCGCGATATGCCCCATCCGGAGGTAGTGCCGGTCGGACGCCCCCGGGCGGATGTAGGACTGGTAGATGTCGTAGGTCCACACGGCATTGAAGGCCGTCACGTTGCCGGCCATGCCGGACATGAAGGAGGCCATCAGCGCGGTGAGCCCGAGCCCCAGCAGGCCCGAGGGCAGGTAATGGGCCAGCAGGGCGGGGATCGCCATGTTGTAGTTCGGGGTGCCGTCGCTCCCGATCGGCAGCAGGCCCCCGCTCTGCTGATGCAGCGCGATGGCGATCATCCCGGGCACGATCACCAGGGCCGGGAACAGCATCTTGGGAACCGCAGCCACCAGCGGCGTGCGCCGCGCGGCGGTCATCGACTCGGCGGCCATCGCCCGCTGGACCACCAGGAAGTCGGTACACCAGTAGCCGAACGACAGCACGAAGCCGAGCCCCATGAGCATCCCGAACCACTCGACCCCCATCGGGTTGCCTGCGGAGGATCCCAGATGGCGCCAGGAGTCGGTCCAGGCACCGGCCTGGTACCCGGCGCTGGTCGCGACCGTTTCCAGCTTGGCCGTCAGGCCGGACCACCCCCCCACGTCCTTGAGACCGAGCAGCACCAGCGGGAGAAAGCCCAGCACAATGAGGAAGAACTGGAGCACTTCGTTGTAGATCGCGGAGGTGAGGCCGCCCAGGAAGATGTAGACCAGGACGATCACGGCCGACAGCACCACGCTGGTGTGGAAGTTCCATCCGAGCACCAGCTCGAGGAGCTTGGCCAGCGCATACATGCTGATCCCCGAGGAGAAGATCGTCATCCCGGCGAACGAGAGGGCGTTGAACCCGCGGGTCTTCTCGTCGAACCGGAGCCGCAGGTACTCAGGCACCGACCGCGCCCGGGAGCCGTAGTAGAACGGCATCATGAAGACCCCGACGAAGACCATGGCCGGGATGGCGCCCACCCAGTAGAAGTGGCTCGTCATCATCCCGTACTTGGCGCCGGAGGCCGCCATGCCAATCACTTCCTGGGCGCCCAGGTTGGCCGAGAGGAAGGCGAGCCCGGCGATCCAGGTCGGGATCGAGCGACCGGACAGGAAGAAATCCTCGCTGTTCCGGACCGACCGGCGCAGCACCCAGCCGATCCCGAGCACGAAGCCGAAGTACACCAGCAGGATGGCGTAGTCGATGGGTCCGAGCAGGATCTGCGGCACGGAATGTCCCCGGAAGGCAATCGGTGGTGAGGGGTCCCCGGAGCCATATTCGACGCCCGGAGCCCTGGACGCAAGCCCCTCTGGCGGATGGAGAAGGGCAATCCTACCTTTGGCACGCGGCCCGGTGCCGCACGGCGGCCCGCTGGTCGGCCGCCGCCCCGAGCAGACCCCAAATCCCGCCCCGGGAGTCTCCATGCGATGCCCTTCCGGCTTCCTGCTGCGCGGCCTTGCCCTGGTCGCGCTCACGGTGGCCGCCGGTCCCCTCCCGGCCCAGGTCCAGGTCACCTCGCCCGACGGCCGCAACCAGGTGACCATCGACCTGCGTGACGGACAGCTGAGCTACCGGCTGGACCGCGACGGGCGTGCCCTCCTGCTGACCTCGCGGCTGGGCATCGCGTTCCGGGGCACCCCACCCCTGGGGTCGGGACTCCGGCTCGCCGACACGGCGCGGCGGTCGCACGACGAGTGGTGGACCCAGCCCTGGGGCGAAGTGGCCAGGGTCCGGGACCACCACCGGGAACTGGCGGTGACTCTGGAGGAGGTGGCGGCTCCCGGCCGGCGGTTCACTCTCCGGGTCCGGGTGTTCGACGATGGGGTGGGATTCCGCTACGAAGTCCCGGCACAGCCGGGGCTCGGGGCGTTCGAGATCACCGATGAACTGACCGAGTTTGCCATGGCGGACAACGCCCGCAGCTGGTGGATTCCGAGCAACTGGCCGCGGATGGACCGCTCCGAGATGCTCCACTCCTCGGGGCCGGTCTCCCTGCTCGACAGCGTGCAGACGCCGCTCACCCTGGAGACCCGGGACGGGCGCACTGTCCTGGTCATCCACGAGGCCCACCTCGCCGACTACTCCCGGATGTTCCTGACCGGGGTCCGGACCGAAGACCGGACCCTCCGTGTGGCGCTGGCACCGATGGCCGACGGCATCAAGGTCCGCGGCCGCACTCCGTTCGTCACGCCTTGGCGCACCATCCAGGTGGCTGATCGGGCAGCCGATCTCGCCCCGTCCCTGCTGGGGCTCAAACTCAATCCCCCCAGCGCGCTCTCCAGTACCGACTGGATTCACCCGATGAAGTACGTCGGCATCTGGTGGGGGATGCACCTCGGCATCATGAGCTGGGGCTCGGGCCCCAACCACGGCGCCACCACCGCCCGGGCCCGCGGGTACATCGATTTTGCCGCCCGGAACGGGCTCGGCGGGGTGCTGGTCGAGGGCTGGAACACGGGATGGGATGGGAACTGGATCGCCAACCGGGAGGCGTTCTCGTTTACCCGGTCCTACCCCGACTACGACCTGGAGGCCGTCGCCGGGTACGCCCGGGAGCGCGGCGTCCGGCTGATCGCCCACAACGAGACCTCGGGCGGGATCGCGAACTACCAGCGCCAGCTGGACAGCGCCTTCGCCCTGTACCGGTCGCTGGGAATCGATGCGATCAAGACGGGTTATGTCACCGACCTGACCAGCGACGGCGACTCCCACTACTCCCAGCCGATGGTGCGGCATTATCGCCACGTCATCGAGACGGCCGCCCGGTACGGCATCATGGTGGATGCCCACGAACCGATGCACGACACCGGAGAGCGCCGAACCTGGCCCAACATGATGACCCGGGAAGGGGCGCGGGGCCAGGAGTACAACGCCTGGAGCGGCGACGGGGGCAACCCGCCGGAGCACGAGACGATTCTCTTCTTCACCCGGCTGCTGGCCGGGCCGATGGACTTCACGCCGGGGATCTTCGACCTGCTGACCGAACGGGGCACCGGACGGGCCCGCCGGCCCGAAGAGGCCCGGGTACGGACCACCCTCGCCAAGCAGCTCGCGCTGTACGTCACGATCTACTCGCCGATGCAGATGGCCGCCGACCTCCCCGAGCATTACGAGGGCCATCCGGCGTTCCAGTTCATCCGGGACGTGGCGGTCGACTGGGACACCACCCGGGTCATCGACGGTCGCATCGGCGACTACGTGGTGGTGGCCCGCCGGGAGCGGGGTGGCCCCACCTGGTTCGTGGGGGCCATCACCGACGAGGAGGGGCGGACCCTCGACCTCCCCCTCGACTTCCTGATGGGGGACACGGAGTATCTGGCGGAGGTCTACGCCGACGCCCCGGATGCCCACTGGCTGGACAACCCTCTTCCGGTCGCCATCTCCCGGCGCACGGTCACCTCGACGACCCGGCTGTCGCTGGTCCTGGCACCCGGTGGCGGTCAGGCGATCCGGCTCCGCCCCGTCAAGTGAAGGGTGCCCGAATGGATGACCTGAGGGCCCTGCGCACCCTCGCCAGGGCCCTGGGGGTGCATACCCGCTACCGGGACGGCCTGGGCC
>CAYINH010000153.1:0-6501 GCA_964364615.1 uncultured Gemmatimonadaceae bacterium | reverse complement strand
TCGATCACTTCGCCCGCGCCGATCAGGAATGAAAACGGGTCGGAATCCCGATTTGAATCGAACGCCGTCCCATCGGGCAGCCATCCGGTATACCGCACCACTGCGGTCGTCCCCACCTTCAGCGAATCGCCGGTGCCCAGCTTGGCATCGCGATAGAGAACCCCGGTGGAGCGGTGGATCATCTCGGTGATCCGGATGTCGAGGTCGGGGTGATAGCTGAGGAGGGTGGGCTCCGTCACGGCCTGGGCCAGGGCCGCCGTCTGCTGGTCGAGCACGGGTGCAGCCTCGGGAGTGGGCGTACAGGCCCCAACGATCAGCAGGGCCGTCACCCGCACGGTCATCGGCATCCGGGTCATGCGATCCCCCGCGTGATGGCGCGCAGCATCAGGTCCGCGAAGAGGTCCACCTCGTCCACCGTGGTGTAGACATTCGGGGTGATCCGGAGTCCGTGGAACTCCGGGTGGCCGATGCCGGTGGTGACGACCCGATGCTCTCTCATCAGCCAGCTCCCCAGCGCGGGAGTGTCGATCCCCTCGACCGCGACCAGCCCGATGGCACCGGCATAGGGTGAATCGAGCGGGGTCAGTACCCGGACCCGGTCGCTCTCGGCCAACAGCCGTCGGGCCCAGCGGTCCCTGAGGTAGCGGAGCCGGGCGATCTTCCGCTCGGATCCGATGGCGCGATGGAACGCCAGGGCCGCCGAGATGGCGTTGTGGTTGGCGGCCGGATGGGTGCCGATCTCCTCGTACTTCCGGATGTTCTCATCCATCTCCGCCGTGGCCGCCATCAGGGGCCACAGCCGCTTCTGACGATCCTTCTTGACGTAGAGGAACCCGGTGCCGATCGGGGCCAGCAGCCACTTGTGCAGGCTGGTGCCGTAGTAGTCACAGCCCAGATCGTCCCGCTGGAAGGGAAAATGGGCATAGGCGTGGGCCCCGTCCACCAGCACTTCAATGCCCAGGGGACGGGCCATCGCCACGATCTCCCGGATCGGGAGGATCTGGCCGCTCAGGTTGGTGATGTGGGGGAGCTCGATCACCCGGGTCCGGGGAGTGACCGCCTCGCGGAACCGGTCGAGGATATGCTGCTGCGAGGGCGGCGGCACCTCGAAGGAGACCTGCTTGAGGACGATCCCGTCCCGCCGGACCCGCTGATCCCAGCTGGTGAGCATCCGGCCGTAGTTCTGATTGGAGACCACCACTTCGTCGCCCGGCTTGAGGTCCAGCCCGAAGATCATGATTTCGAGCGCCTCGGAGGCGTTGCGGGTGATCGCCATCTCCTCGATGTCGCAACCGAAATCAGCCGCGAGGTCCCGGCGGACGCTCTCGATCCGGGGCTCCAGCACTCGCCACATGTGCTCGACCGGCAACTCGTTGCTGAACCGGAGGTCCCGGATCATCGCCTCGAGCACATGGGTGGGAGTGGGGCAGACCCCGCCGTTGTTCAGGTTGACCATGGTGCGGTCGGTATCGAAGGCCCGCTGGATCTCACCCCAGTAGGACTCGTCCGCCGCGACGTCGAGCGGGGGACGTTGCCCGGCCCTCGACTCGGCCCGGACCACGTGGGCGATGGCTTCTTCGCGGAACGCTGGCAGGGCGGCGGTGGCCCCGACCATGGATGCGACGAAGCTCCGGCGGCTGGACATGGTGGCTCCCTGTGCGTGGGGTCTGGTGAATCTCCCCCGGGGCGTTCCATTGGCGCAAGGTCCCGGTACACCTTCTGCTCTTCTTCCCGGGAGCCCTGTAGGTGCCACTCCACACCGGAACCCGGTGTGGTCATGCAAGTGATTGAATCAGAGGACCTTAGGTGACCATACCTTGGTTCGGGGCCTGGCTCCATCGATTGAGTTTCCCTTGCGTTCTGCTGGGGTTGAGCCTGGCGACCGCCTGTGCTGGCGGTGAGGAACGGGTCGCGGGGCTCACTCCGCCGCCGGCCAAGGGCGCTCTGGTGGTCACCATTCTGGGGCTCGAGGCCGGGGTTCCCGCCAACGTGTCCGTGAGTGGTCCGGGCGGCTTCCAGCAACAGTTGAACTCCGGCGCGACCCTCGACAATCTGACTCCCGGGAGCTATAGCGTCGTCGCGGGTGAGGTCAGTTCCGGCGGGCATACCTGGCTGGCTGATGCGCCCAGTCAGTCCGTCGTGGTGAACGGTGGGCAGTCCGCCTCGGCGCAGATCCGGTATGGGGTGACGACCGGTGCCCTTTCGATCGCCGTGACCGGGCTGCCTGACGGGGTTCCGGCCGGCCTCACCCTCTCCGGCCCGGGTGGCTTCAACGCTCCAGTGAGTGGGGCACAGACGCTGACCGGGCTGGCGCCCGGGGTGTACAGCCTGAGCGGCGTCACGGTGGTGGTGGGGATCGCGCAGTACCAACCCACCCTGCCGGGTGCACCGGTGGCCGTGACTGCCGGGACGACTCCAGTCGTGCTGACGGTGGCCTTTGCCCGACTGACGGGGAGCCTCGCCTTTCAGGCCTCCGGGCTTCCACAGGGCGTCGTGGCGCCCCTGACGATTTCCGGGCCGGGTGGGTTCAGCGCGAGTGCCACCACGGCCGAGCTTCTCCCGGGTCTCGACCCCGGCAGCTACCTGGTCTCCGTCAGCCCAGTCCAACACCTGGGTCACACCTGGTCTCCGAATCCCGCCAACTACCCCGTCACCATCGTCACCTCCCAGGTCTCGCTCAGTCTGTCGTTCGCGATCACGACGGGTGGACTGACCGTTTCCGTGACCGGGCTGCCGGCAGGGACCGGGGCCAGTGTGACCGTGACCGGACCGGGTGGTTTCAGCCAGGGGCTCACCGAGACCGCGGCGTTCGTTGGACTGGTGCCAGGAAGCTATCTCGTCACGGCGGGTCCAATCAGCATCGGTGGCCAGAGCTACACGCCCTCTCCCGCCTCGCAGACCAGCGCGGTGCCGGCCAGCACGACGCCCAACCTGGTGGTGGTGCAGTACAATCCGACCCTTGGCAGCCTGGTGCTGACGGTGAGCGGGCTCCCCGGGGGTGTCAACGGCGCGATCCTGGTGACCGGGCCCGGAGGGTTCTCCCAGACCGTAACGGCCACGACGACGCTGACTGGGCTGACGCCCGGGAGCTACTCGATCACGGGATCGGCGGTATCGAGTGGGGGGCAGAACTGGGCTCCGGCCCCCAGCTCCCAGTCAGCGGCCATCACGGCCGGGACGATCGCCAACGCCGCAGTGAGCTATTCGGTGTCCACCGGGTCGCTGTCGGTCACCATCAGCGGACTGCCGGGAGGTGCATCGGCCGCCGTCGCGGTGACCGGTCCCGGTGGCTTCTCGCAGAACATGACGGGCAGTACCACGCTGACGGGGCTGGTACCGGGATCCTATGCGATTGTGGCGTCCAACGTCGCGAGTGGGGGCCAGACCTGGGGCGGGACTCCCGCTTCCCAGGCCGCGACCGTGAACGCCGGGGGCACCTCCGCCGTGGCAGTCAGTTATGCCGTCACCGGGCCGCCCACCACCCTGAATCTCCGGGTGGATGGGGTCTATCTGACCCAGGCCACCCAGCGGTACGATGGCACCACGCCGCTGGTGGCTGGTCGAGACGCCTACCTGCGGGTCTTCACGCTCGCGAATGAGGCCAACACCGCGACCCCAGCCGTTCGGGTGCGGCTGTACAGTGGAGCCATCCTGGTCCAGAGTTATACCATCTCCGCGCCGTCCGGCTCGGTGCCCCTGGCCGTCGCCGAGAATGTGCTGGCGTCCACCTGGAACGTGCTGGTCCCCGGCAGTCTGGTGCAGCCGAACCTCATGGTGCTGGTCGACGTGGATCCCAGCGGGCTGGTGGCCGAAGCGAATGAGACCGACAACAGCTTCCCGGTTTCGGGATCCCCGGGGGCGGTGGATGTGCGCTCCGTGCCGACCTTCGATGTCCGGTTCGTCCCGGTGCTGCAGACGGCGAACGGCCTGGAGGGGGTGGTCAACAGTGGCAACACCGAGGCCTTCCTGGTCAATACCAGGAAGATGCTTCCGGTGGCAGGGTATTCGGCAGATGTCCGCACCAGCTATACCACCTCTGCCCCTGCCCTGGAGAGCGGGAATGGCAACGGCGCCTGGGGGACCATTCTGAGTGAGGTGCGGGCCCTCAAGACCCTGGACGGGAGCAGTCAGTATTACTACGGCGTGGTGAAGACCAGCTACTCAAGCGGAGTCGCGGGGATAGGCTACGTGGGTGGCGGCGCCCGGACCGCCCTCGGCTGGGATCGGCTTCCCAGCGGCTCCGAAGTCACGTCCCATGAACTGGGGCACAACATGGGCCGTTCCCATGCGCCCTGCGGCGGGGCCGGTGGTCCCGATCCTTCCTATCCCTACGCCGGTGGCAAGATCGGCGTCTGGGGGCTCGATGTCGCCACCCTGGCACCCAAGGACCCCGCGGTCTATGTCGACCTCATGGGGTACTGCGATCCGGATTGGGTCAGCGACTACAACTGGGCGGCGATGGTCAGCTATCGCCAGGCTGGACCCAATAACATCGTGGCGGTCGGGCAGGGCACTGGGCGCGGTCTTCTGGTCTGGGGCCGGATCACCGACCAGGGCCCCATTCTCGAGCCCGCCTTCGTGGTGAATGCGCCGCTCGCGCTGCCACCACCGGGCCCCCATCGTCTGGAGGCCATGGCGTCCGATGGCACGGTCCTGTACCGCCGCGGCTTCAGCGCGGTGCCAGTGGGAGATCTCCCGACCGGAGTGGAGGAGGGGTTTGCCTTCGTCATTCCGATCGAGCGCGCGATGGAACTGGAGATGACCACTCTCCGCGTGGTATCGGGTGGCCGGTCGGCGGAACAGCGGGCGGGGGGCGCCCGGGATGATCCCGGCTTCGACCTGAGCCGCGACGCTTCCGGCAGGGCGGTGCTCCGCTGGGATCGGGCCGCCTTCCCGATGGTGCTGGTGCGCGATGCGGTCACCGGAGAGGTTCTCTCGTTCGCCCGAGGTGGGGAAGTGCACCTTCCGGTGACGGCCGGCCGGCTTCGGCTGACGGCCAGTGATGGTGTCCGGACCAGGACCGAGGACCGGATTCTCCGCTAGCGCTCTCCTTGACCGATCCGGGCGGGGGACGTTGCTTTCCGACATGACCACCCCGCCCCGTTCCGTCGTCATCACCGGCTGTTCCACCGGCATCGGCGAGTGCGCCGCGCTCCGCCTTGACCGCCTGGGCTGGCAGGTCTTTGCCGGCGTCCGCCGGGCCGAGGACGGCCGACGGCTCGCCGAAAAAGCCTCCCACCGGCTCCGCTGGATTCTGCTCGACGTGACCGACGAGGATTCGATCGCCGCCGCGACCGCCCAGGTGGCGGAGGCGGTGGGTTCCAACGGGCTGCAGGGCCTGGTCAACAACGCCGGGATCGCGGTCGGCGGCCCGATCGAAGGTGTCCCGCTCGATCAACTGCGCTGGCAGTTCGAAGTCAATGTGATCGGGCTGGTGGCGGTGACCCAGGCGATGATCCCGTTGCTGCGACTGGCCAAGGGCCGCATCGTGAACATCGGTTCCATTGCGGGCCGGGTCACCTCCCCGGTCGTCGGCGCCTACTGCGCCTCGAAGCACGCGGTCGAGGCGGTGACCGATGCGCTTCGGCTGGAACTGGGGCCATCGGGGATGTACGCCTCGGTGATCGAGCCCGGCGTGATCCTCACTCCGATCTGGGACAAGGCGCTCTCCAAGTCGGGGTCGGCCCTCTCGGCCGAGCTGGCCCAGCGCTACTCGGCCGAGGTCGCCCTCATCGCCAAGACCGCCCGTCGGGCCCGGAAGCATGGCCTCCCCCCCGACCGGGTCGCCGACGTCATCGTCCATGCGCTGAGTGCCACCCGTCCCCGGCACCGGTATGTGGTGGGGCGCGACGCCAGGATCCGGCTGGCGCTCCAGACCATCCTCCCTCGCCGCTGGATGGACGCCCTGGTCCACCGGGTGGTCCGGAAGTACGGCCGGCCACGGACCTGACTGCGGTGCGCCGCCTCGGGCTGCTCGCCGCCCTCGCGCTTTCCTCCGCCTGTGACGTCTCGTCTCCGCTGGGTCCCGGAGAGGTGGCGCAGGTTACGATCCAACCCGCCAGCGCCCGGGTCGAGGTGGGGAACTCGCTCCCCCTCACCAGTCTGCTGGTCGACGTGAATGGCGATCCCGTCACCGGGGTCACGGCCGTCTGGCAGAGTTCCTCGCCTCAGGTCACCATCGCTCCCGATGGCCGGGTGACCGGGACGGCGCCCGGGATGGCGACCATCACCGCCACCGCCGGTGGCCGGCGCGGCACCGCCATCGTCCGAGTCCTGCCCGCCGTGGCGTCGGCCGCCGGTTGGCGAGTGGCACTGGCGGGACTCACCGGGACCTCGCTGCTCGGCATCTGGAAGGGGCCTGGCGATCTCGCCTGGGCAGTTGGCTCCGATGGAGTGGCCATCCGAAGGAGTGCCGGCGGATGGGAGCGGATTGCAGTGCCCACCACCGCCTCCCTGACCGGGGTCTGGGGGACCGGGCCCAATGAGGTCCCCTGGGACTGT
>CAYINH010000152.1:0-6517 GCA_964364615.1 uncultured Gemmatimonadaceae bacterium | reverse complement strand
CGCCGTGAGGGCCTCCCGCAGCGCCCGCATCCGGCGGACCCGCTCCAGCACCCGGGGGAGCAGTTCCGCCAGGGTGTGGTCCTTGGTCAGGTAGTCCTCTGCCCCCTGCCGGAGCGCCGCGGCGGCCAGCAGCTCGCTGCCGTGGCCGGTGACCATGACAACGCTGGGCGGGTCGGCGCGATCGAGCAGGCGGGGCAGCAGGTCGAGCCCCTTGATGTCCGGCAGTTGCTGGTCCAGCAGGATGATCTCCGCCTCCGGGGCTGCGGCGGTCGCTTCCTCACCGTTCCACACGTGCCGGACGCTGCGGTACCCCTCCATCTCCAGCAGGTGGCGCATCAACCGCCCCATCGAGGCGTCGTCGTCCACCACCAGGACCCGGACGGCGGTGCGGTCGGTCAACCGGAGGCTCCAGCCCTGTCGACGCACCGGGTCAGAGCCTCACCGACCGTCGGGTCAATCACCGATCCGAACAGTTCGCGGACCCGGACCACCGCCTGGGCCGGTTCCATGGTGCGCTGGTAGGGTCGGGAGGTCGTCAGGGCGTCATAGATCTCCACCGCCCCGATGATCCGGGCGCCGATCGGGATCTCCTCACCCTGCAGTCCGTCCGGATAGCCGGCCCCGTCCCACCGCTCGTGATGGTGCCTGACATACCCCAGCACGGCCCCCAGATGGGTGAGTGGAGCGAGGATCTGTTCCCCCACGATCGGGTGGCGCTTGATCTGTTCGAAGTCCTCAGCCGACAGCGGCCCCTCCTGAGCCAGGACTCTTTCCGGGATCCCGATCTTGCCGATGTCGTGCAGTCGGCCGGCGGTCCGGACCGCGCCGCAGGTGTCGGTCGGCAGCCCCATCGCCTCGGCAATGGCGCCCGCCAGGTCAGCCACCCGGGCGGAGTGGCCCCGAAGGTGCGGGTCCTTGGCCTCCAGGGCGTTGACCAGCGCCTCCAGGGTCGCGACCGACAACTGCTTCAGGTTTTCCCGCTCGCGGTGCAGCTCGTCGGTGCGGCTGGTCACCTCTTCGGCCAGCCAGGCGTTGATCTGGTGACTCTCCCGGATCGCGTCGGAGCGGCGGAGGGCACTGTCGACTGCTGCGCAGAGGGCGATCGGATCGACCGGCTTCTCCAGCCGGACAACCCGTCCGTCCTCGGCACCCGCCGTCCCGTCGCCGGCCAGCAGCAGGACGCAGGCGCCCGGTTCCAGCTCCCCCAGGCGGGCGGCCAGACCGGCCGGGGCCAGGTTGGGAAGCGTGTCGTCCAGCACGGCGCAGGCGATCCGATGCACCCCGCCCAGGGCAAAGGCCTGCGCCGCCGTCTCGGCGCTGAGGATCTCGCTCCGCTCGTGGGACAGCATCCGCGCCAATGCCACCCGCACCGGCTCCGAGGGCGACACCACCAGGACGGCGGCGGGCGCGCGATCGAATCCCCGGAGCGGGACGGGCGTGGTCACCCGGCGAACTCCACCTGGGTAACCGGGATCAGTCCGGCAGCGGCAGCTCGGTCGAGCAGGAACTGCACTGCCCGGCGGCCGACCGGGCCATAGTCGACCGTCCACTGGTTGACGTACATGCCGACGAAGGTGTCGGCCCGGTCGTCACTCAGTCCGCGGCTGTACTGCCTGGCATGGTCGAGGGCGGGCTGGCGGTGCGCCAGGGCATACTCGACGCTCGCTCTCAGGTCGCGGGCGATCTGGTCGACGAGCTCGGGACCCAGGTCTCGGCGCACGACGTTGCCGCCGAGGGGCAGGGGAAGTCCGGTGTCCCGCTTCCACCACGCGCCCATGTCCTCCCACAGGCAGAGCCCGGTATCGGCGTAGCTCAACTGGCCTTCGTGAATCAGCAGGCCCAGGTCCACCGCACCCGCATGGACCGCATCCTCGATGGCATCGAAGGCCATCAGCACCGGTTCGAACTCCGGCTGATAGAGCTGGAGCGCCAGCGCTGCGGTGGTCAGTTTCCCGGGGACCGCCACCCGGCGCCCGCGCATGGCCTCCCGCGGGTCGTCCGGCCTGGGGGTCAGTGAGACCAGCCGTGGTCCATAGCCGTCCCCCATCGACGAGCCGCTGGACAACAGGGCATAGCGGTCCGCCAGATGAGCGTAGGCATGGATCGACACCGCCGAGACCTCGAGTTCTCCCCGCAGGGCCCGCTGGTTCAGACTTTCGATGTCGCTCAATTCGTGGACGTAACGAAGCGGGCTCTCGACCAGTCCTTCGGCGAGCGCATAGAACATGAAGGCGTCGTCGGAGTCCGGGCTATGGGAGACGTGGATCGTCCGGGTCATGGCGGTCCTGGGCTGGCGGTCGTGGCCGCCTGCCGGAATTGATCGAGGATGGTCTGGTGGTCGAGGTACTCCGTCCGGCCTCGTGCCGATTCGGATGGCCAGGCGCGGAGAAAGGCGGTTTGGGCGGTGGCCAGGGCGGTGGCATCGCCCGCCAGATTCGCGACGGTTCCCCGAATGAGGTATCCGAAAAGATGATTCGGGTCTGCCGCGAGAATCGAGTCAGCCAGGGCCAGCGCGGCCGGAAAGCCACCGACCTGGGCGGCGAGGATCGCCGCGTGGTAGCGGGCGTCGGCGTCGAGGCTGTCGAGCTGTGCGTAGGCCTGGAGGGCGTGCTCGCTGAGCCGGACCATCGTCGCGGTATCGCCGTCCGCCGCGGCGGCCATCACTCGCTCGTAGAGCCGGTCGAATTGCTGCCGAGGAGACAGGCCGCTGATGTCCGGGGCCCGACCACTGAGTCCCGGGGCCTGGGGCTCTCCACCCACCGATGCCGCCGGTCCGCCCCCGCTTCGGGTGGCCAGGAGCACCACGAGGGTGACGACGACCAGGCCGCCGGCCACCGCCCAGGCAAGGCCCTCGCCCCGTGCCCTCCGGGTGTCAGCCCGGGCACCGCACCGATGGCAGAACGACGCGTCACGTCCGAGCGGGACGGCACAGTTCCGACAATTCGTTCCCGGGTTCGTCATTGCCGACAAGATAAGCCCCGGGGTGCAGGGTGTCAGGGGGCAACCGCTGGCGTCAGAGACGGCTTCCGGCTAATCTGTACGTGACACTCTCATGACTATGGAAACGACCAAGTCACCTCCCGCTGAGGCCCCCACGGGCCGCCACATGGGCGATCTGTCCCGTGGGGGGATCAATTGGAGGGTTCTGCTCGAAACCCGGCCCCATGGCGATCTGGTCAGTGGGCGGGTGCACTTCGTGTCGGACGAAGCGGCCCGGAGCTCTGCCTGGATTTTCCTCGAATGGAGCGAACAGGAGACGACCCACCGCTTCAACGAGTTCAGCCCGATCGAGCTCTGGAAGATCCTCGAAAGCCTGTCCTGACCAATCGAGTGCCAGGTCGCCGCCACGGAATGGTGCTGGTGGCGGTTGGAATCCTCTCGCTCCCCGGCCTGGGTCCGATCGCGCTGTCCGCCCAGCAACCCGATTCGGTCGGGCCCACCCCATCGATGATCCGGGCGATCCGCCTCGACCGGCGGAACGTGTACGGCGAAGATGAGGCAACCAGCTTCCTCCCACGCCTGCTCAACGGCCTTCACGTCGCGACCCGACCGGGAGTCGTGCCCCGGGACCTCCTTTTCGACGTCGGCGAACCGTACGATTCTGCCCGGGTCGCCGAGACCGAGCGCAACCTCCGGCGATTGGGAGTCTTCCGGATCGTCCAGGTGGATACCACCAGGGTGGACGGGGGGATCGCCATCACGGTACTCACCCAGGACGCGTGGAGCACCACGCCGGAATTCACCATCCGGTCGACCGGGACCCAGACCGCCTGGCGGGTCTCACTCGTCGAGCAGAACCTGCTGGGCACCGCCAGCCTGTTTGCGCTCAGCTATGCCAAGGATCCTGATCGAGACGCATTGCAGGTCGCGTTCGGCCAGCCCCGACTGGTCGCCGGGAGGATCGGGGTTGGCGTCTTTCTGGACGACCGCTCCGACGGGCGCATCCTCTCCGGTCAGATTTCCCAGCCATTCCTCAGGATGGAGTCTCCCCGGGCCTGGCTGGTGTCGGCCGAAGGTCGGGATGAACGCATCCTCCGGTACATCGGGGGAGAGCGGGTCGCCTCGGATACCGCGCAGCGCGATCTGGCGATGTTCGCCGCGTCCTACGGGTGGGCCCTCCAGGCCAACGCCCAGGAGTACCTCCGCCTCGGCATTGGGGGCCGGATCTGGCAGGATAGCTTCGGGACTCCCGACAGCATCCCGGCGGCAGGCCCGACCTATGGCGCGATCTCGGCGGGCCTCGAGTGGCGGCGTGCTCGCTATGTGGTCACTCGGGGGTTCCGCGCCAGCCGGGACGAGGATGTCGATCTGAGTACCACGGTCCGCGCCGGCCTGGGGTTCACGCCGCGGGGGTGGGGGTTCGCCGAGCACGGGGTGGTCCCATCGCTGGTGGCCCGGACCGGTGCCGTGATGAGCTCGCGGGTCTTTGGCTACCTCGATCTGGCAGCCCACGGGCGCTTCACGGCGGCCGGGCTCGACTCGGGCAGCGTCCAGACCGCCGCGACGGTGGTGGCGGTCCCTGCCGAGGGCCATGCAATGGTGTTCCACGCCTGGGGGGGCTGGCTCCACCATCCCCGTCCCGGGGGGGAGTTTGACCTCGGCCTCGGGCTGGGACCCCGGGGCTATCGGCTCCATGCCTACTCGGGAGATCGGGGCGTCTTCGCCACGGCCGAATACCGCTACATGGCCTTCCGTGACTTCCTCAAGCTGGCGGACCTGGGTGTCGCGGGATTCGTCGATTGGGGCGGCGCCTGGTACCAGGGGAGCAAGGTCCGGACGGGATGGGATCTCGGCGTTGGCCTCCGGTTCGGGACCAGCCGGTCAACCGACTTGTTGCTCAACCGGTTCGATCTGGTCTACCGGGGGGGCAACGAGGTCGAACCGGCAGGATGGGTGGTGGTGATCGGCAAGGGGCTGGTGTTCTCCACCAACGGGATCCTGAACCGCTAGCCGCTGGCCGTTCCGGAGCCGTGCCACGCCGCCGGTGCTAGAGGATCCGGAGCCCCAGCGCGCTGGTGACCAGATGGACGCAGAGTTCTGCGGTGTGGTTGTGGTCATCGAGCACCGGATTGATCTCCACCAGGTCCATCGACACCATCTTCCGGCTGTCCGCGATCATCTCCATCGCCAGATGGGCTTCCCGGAAGGTCGCGCCCCCCCGGACCGGTGTCCCCACGCCTGGCGCCTCACTCGGATCAATCCAGTCCGCGTCGGTCGAAAGGTGGAACCCCGCCGTGCCGTCTCCCGCGATCGTCAGGGCATCGACCATGACGGCTCGGAGGCCCCGCTCGTCGATTTCCCTCATGGTGAACACCCTGACGCCGAACCGCTTGGCGTTCGCTCGTTCCCCGGGATCGAGATCCCGGGCCCCGACAATCGCCACGTTTTCGGCGCGCACCGCAGGACCGGGCTTGGCCACCCCGGCCAGGCCAGGATCCCCGTGGCCCAGGAGGTGTGCCACCGGCATCCCGTGGACGTTCCCTGAGGGTGAGGTCTCCGGGGTGTTCATGTCCCCGTGGGCATCGAGCCAGATCAGCCCGATCCGCTCGTTTCGTTCGGCAAAAGCCGTGGCGACGCCGGCCACCGACCCGGCCGCCAGGGAATGGTCACCGCCCAGGACCAGGGGGAGGCAACCTTCCCGGATAGCCGCGGCGGTGTGGCTGGCGACCCGGGCGCAGACCTCGGTGATGGCCGGGAGGAAGTCAATCGCGCTGGAGCTCATGGCTACCGAGTCCCGGTCCGGGATCTCGAGGTTGCCGATGTTCTGCACCTGATGACCGAGGGCGGTGAGCCGGGGCCCGAGGTTGGCGATCCGGACAGCCGAAGGACCCATGTCGACCCCGCGCCGATTCTGACCCAGGTCGAGGGGGACGCCGATGAGGCGGATGATGCTCATAGTGTCGGGAATCTAGTGCTGGTTTGCGGCTGCCGCCCGTTGCGTGGGGTGACGGGGCCTCCTAGTTTCCCTCCGCTCGCCGCCGTAGCCAAGTGGTAAGGCAGAGGTCTCCAAAACCTCCATCACCGGTTCGACTCCGGTCGGCGCCTCTAGTGCAAGTCCTGCAAGGACTTAGACCTTTATCATGTGGAGTCTGATGCCCCGCTTTTCCCTGACTGCTGCCGCCCTGGTTCTCGGCCTGATGGGCTGCAGCGGTGAGGCGGGCCTCACCGATCCCGATATCACGGGAATCACCTTCGCGCCGTCGCTCAGCGTCGATCTGAGCCAGATGACCAAGACCACCCAGGGGATCTACCAGCGTGACCTGGTGGCCGGCTCCGGCGATGTGGTGCAGGGCAGCTCCCGGATTCAGGCCCACTACACCGGCTGGCTTCCCAACGGGACGAAGTTTGACGAGAACCTGGCGCCTTCCGTCCCGCTCAATGTGCAACTGGGCCAGGGCCGCTTGATCGCCGGGTGGGAGATCGGAATTCCGGGGATGAAGGTCGGCGGGACCCGCCAGTTGGTGATCCCGCCGTCGATGGGGTACGGCGCCGCGGGCCGGGGCCCATCCCGCCCAAT
>CAYINH010000151.1:0-6548 GCA_964364615.1 uncultured Gemmatimonadaceae bacterium | reverse complement strand
ACCGATGAGTCTTCAGGGGAGACGGAGAAACGACCCCGATGATTCGATTGACCAACCTGACCAAACGCTACGGCCAGTTCACCGCGGTCGACGACCTGTCCCTGGAGATTCCCGCCGGCGAGCTGTTCGGCTTCTTGGGTCCCAATGGCGCGGGGAAGACCACCACCCTCAGGATGATCGCGGGAATCCTCAAGCCGACCTCCGGGGTGGTTCAGATCGGCGGCCAGGACGTCGCGGCCAATCCCCTGGCGGCCAAGGCGCGGCTCGGCTTCATCCCGGACCGGCCCTTCGTGTACGACAAGCTCACCGGGGCGGAGTTCCTCCGGTTTGCGGCGGCGCTCTACGGGCAGGAAGGTCCGGAGGTGGAGCGCCGGACGGCGGAGCTGCTCGACATGTTCGAGCTGACGCCGTGGAAGGACGAACTGACCGAATCCTACTCGCATGGCATGCGGCAGAAGCTGATCATCTCGGGCGCCCTGGTGCACAAGCCCGAGGTGATCGTGGTCGACGAACCGCACGTCGGTCTCGATCCCAAGAGCGGTCGGGTGCTCAAGGACCTGTTGCGGGGGTTCGTCAAGCGGGGCGGGACGGTGCTGATGAGCACCCACACTCTGGAGATCGCGGAGCTGATGTGCGACCGGATCGCCATCATCCGCGCGGGCAAGCTCATCGCCATGGGGACCATGGCCGAGCTGCGGGAGCAGACCGAATCGGGCAATGCGAGCCTGGAAGAGATGTTCCTCAAGCTGACGGGTGGAGTGAGCGACCGTGAGTTCAGCGACCTCTTCGCCGCTTGAGCTAGAGGTTCCGGTGCCGACGGCCCGCACGGTCCGTCAGCCGCACCTGTGGACCATCCTGACCCCGCAGTGGCGGGGCGGGCTGGCCCGACTCCGCCGCGACCGGAGCGCGAGTCGAACCCGGATGGTGCTCCTGGGGCTGGTCGGCCTCGGCTTCTGGTCGGCGGTGTTCGGGATCTCGTACCGGGTCCTCGGATACTTCCGGGGGGTGGACGAGATCGGCAGCCTGCTGGCGGGCAAGATGCTGTCGATGACCCTGCTTGCCTTCGGCGGGATCCTGCTGCTCTCCAACCTGGTCACCGCGCTGTCGACGTTCTTTCTGGCCAAGGACCTCGACATGATGGTCTCGGCGCCGCTCGACTGGCTCCGGTTCTATCTCGCCAAGCTGTCGGAGACGATGATCCACTCCTCCTGGATGGTCATCCTCCTGGCCATTCCGATCCTGACTGCCTACGGGTTCGTCTACGACGGCGGGCTGCTCTTCCCGTTTGTGGCCTTCGCCGCGCTGATCCCCTTCCTGATCATTCCCACGGCGCTGGGGGCCGGGCTCACCCTGGTGCTGGTCAACCTGTTCCCCGCCCGCCGGACCCGGGACATCCTGAGCCTGGTGGCCGTCGGGGCGGTCGCCAGCGTGGTCCTCCTCCTCCGGTTCCTCCAGCCGGAGCAGCTGGCCCGGCCCGAGGGCTTCCAGAACCTGCTCGACTTTATTGCCGTGCTGCAGACCCCGTCGAGTCCGCTGCTGCCCAGCGAGTGGGCCTCGCAGGCGATCATGAACTGGCTGACCCGGGTGGCGGATCCCCTCCCGCTGACCCTGCTGTGGACCACTGCCGGCGCCCTGGTGGTGATCGGGGGGATCCTCCATCAGGCCCTCTTTGCCGAGGGGTTCAGCAAGGCACAGGAAGGCGGCAGGACCTACGGGGGCGGCACCGGCCTGGGGCGCTACAGCAAGGTGTTGCTCGGGTGGCTATCGGTGACCCGGCGGGAGTTCCTGCTCAAGGACATCCGGGTCTTCTTCCGCGATACCACCCAGTGGAGCCAGCTGATCCTGCTGGCCGTGCTGCTGATCGTCTACGTGTTCAACATCCGCGCCCTGCCCCTCTTCAGCGGCGAACAGGTGCCGTTTACCCTGGTCACCCTGGTGGTGTTTCTCAATCTCGGGCTGAGCGGCTTCGTGCTGGCGGCGATCGCGGCGCGGTTCATCTTCCCGTCGATCTCGCTGGAGGGCCGCCAGCTCTGGCTGCTCCGTTCGAGCCCGCTCGACATGCGGGCGATGCTGTGGAGCAAGTACTGGATCGGGACGCTGCCGCTGCTGGTCCTGGCGGTCGGGATTACCTGGATTACCAACCGGATTCTCCAGGCCACCCCATTCATGATGGGCGTGAGCCTCGGCACGACCCTGCTGTTTACGGTGACGGTGGCGGCGCTGGCGCTGGCGCTCGGGGTGATCTACCCCCAGTTCGAGACCGAGAATGCCGCCCAGATCCCGACCAGCTTTGGCGGCCTGGTTTTCATGATGTCGGCCGTCGGGCTGCTGGGGATCATCATCTCGATCGAGGCGGGTCCGGTGGCGGAGTTCCTCCGGACCCAGCAATCAGGGGAGGCGTTCGTGGCCGGGACCGGGCTGATCCTGTCGCTCGGTGGGGTCGTGCTGCTGTGCGTCCTGGCTACCCTAATTTCGCTCCGGGTCGCTCTCAAACACCTCGAGGCGCTCGAAGCCTGAAGCGTCAGACCAGTCTCGGGCTGATCCGGATCACCCCCCCACCCTGCTCGCCCTATTTAGTCGCTCGTCGCAAGAACCGGATTATCAGCCTCGATGGCTGGCCTCCCACCTTGGCACTCCACCCCGGGCCCACCGGGAGGGACCCCACCCAAGGAGGAAGCCATGCGTCATCTCACCCGAAGCCTGCTCACCATGGCCGCTCTGCTCGGAGCGGCCTGCACCGAGCAGAGCCCATCCGATCCCGTTGCCCCCACTCCACCCGAGGAGCCGATCCCGATCAGTCCGGCCCAGGCCCGGCAGGAACGGCTCGCCCGCAGCATCGCCCTGACCCTCAACCAACCGCAGGTCCGCCAGGCGTTCCTCAGTGCCATGGACGCCTCGCCCCACCCCGAACGGAAAGTCCACTTCCAGTGGCTGCTCGCGGCCAACGCCGGCTGGCTCCGCGGGATCATGGCGCGGGAGAGCCGGGTGACCGAGGGCACCCTGGACCGGGACGCCGCCGAGGCCTTGGCCCTGGAGGTCTACTTCCCGGTCCCGGAGCACCGGGCCCGCTGGCGGGGGGAGGGGGAGCTGCTGGTCGCCACCGCGATTCGCGACAGCGATGCCCCGGTGGCGTTCGACCGGCAGGGGCGGCGGCTGGTCCTGGACCCGAACCGGCCCCCCTCGACGCCGGTGCTGGCGCTGGTCCCGGCCGAGCAGCGGTTCAGTGGACCCCATCCCACCATCGAGATCGAAGGGGATGGCTCGGGCGGCAACTCCACCGGCTCAGGTCCAAGTGCCGGCCTGTACATGACTTACGCCGCGTTCACCCAAACCTTTGAGAGTTGGTTGAAGGGGGCACCCGAATTTGAGACCCATATCCTGGCTCCGGGCGGGGCCAGCAGCGCCCTGGTCACCAAACAGTGCGCCGGAGAACACGCCGGTGGGCCATACGTCTACGACCAGAACGACAAGACCTGGAACGGAACGGTGCTGCTCTACTCCCAGACCCAGCTGGACCAGTTCAAGGTGCTGTACCCCAACCAGGGACTCCGGATCGTGGTGGTCGAGGATGACGATACCGCGTGTGTCATCAAGACCAATGGCACCCGGCTCACGGACATGCTCAAGCGAGTGGATGAGTTGTACCGCCAGTGGACCGGAGGTGTCGACAACCAGACCCCCTGGGGCAAGTACTTCTCCAAGGCCACATCGGTGTTCAACGTGGTCACCGGGATCGGCAACTTCCTGACGACCAACGATGACATCGTCGGGACGGCCATCGAGGATGTGGTGGCCGGCATCAGCTGGCCGGGTAGCAACTGGATCGTGAAGGGCGAGAACAACGTCACCAACGGTGGCATCCGTCTCGAAATGCGTTGAGGTCCACGTCCACTCAAGGAGTTGCGCCATGCGCTCACCTGCCCTGTTGACGGTCTGTCTCATGCTGAGCTTCCCGGAAGCGGGGTCCGGCCAGTGGCTGGTGGGCGCCGGCCTGGCTCAGGAGGTCTTTCAGGGGGTTTCCGCCGGGCAGGAGGAGGGGGAGCCGAGCGTCTTTCGGCCGGCCCCCTCCCGGATCTGGTCGGTCCGGGTGGAGACCCCGGGACGCCGACTCCGATGGGCACTGGAGGTCCGCTACGCCCGCCCGCTGGTCACCTACCAGTCGGGGGAGGTGGAGATCACTCTGCAGGAGCACCTCACCACCGCGACCGGGATCCATCCCGCCGCGATTTACCCGATCGTCCACCTGACCGACCAGGTGGTGCTCAATCTGGAAGGTGGGCCGCTACTGGAGTTCTGGTCATCCCGGGGTGAGGACCGCATCACCGCGGTGAGCGGGTTGGCCGGGATGTGGCTCAGGGTCGGGCTGGGTGGCCGGTTGGCTGGACGACTCGGCGCCACCCTCAGCTACAGCCCCACGGCGGTCATTGATGTGACCTCGATTGAAGGATGGGAATCACGCCCCACCTGGCGGCGCGGTCTGTCCGGCAGTCTCCTCATCAGGTTGTGAGCGAAGCCGAGAGCGAGGGGCGACTGTCGGGCCGGCAGCCGGGAGAGGGTTCAGGCGGCGATTTTGGCGCCGCAGGAACCGCAGAACCGGCTGCCGGGTTCTACCGGGGCGGCGCAGTTCACACAGGCCGCCTCGGCCGGAGGAGCGGCCTCCAGCTGGGAGCCGCAGGACGAACAGAATCGGGCATCGGCCTCGGGCCTCGGACCACAGCGGGGACACCACAGACCCGCCCCGCCCGGACTTCCCTCCCGCATCGCAACCGCCCGCCCGGCAATCATCGCTTCCACCGGATCCTCGCGCCCCGCTTCCTCCCGGATGGCCTCCACCGCTTCGCTGGTGTATTTCCGGCGGAGCATGTGGTAGTCCTCGTCGGAGAGCTTGCCGGTCTCCCGGTCGAAGTCGAGTTCCTTGAGCGCGATGAGCGCGATCCCCTTCCGGGTCTCCTCCGGGTCCTCCGGCTCCTCGAAGGCCGGTACCAGGATCTCCGGCTGGTAGAGGGGCTGCAGCACCAGCCAGAGCATCAGCCCTCCGAGGAGGAGTGCTGAGACGATCTCCAGGGTCATCAGTCGGCCACCTCAGCCAGTTCCTTTTCGAGCCGGGCGAGATCCGCGTCATCCGGGCCGGCGGCCACGACCTGGGATTCCACCGTTTCGGGTACCATCCGGTGGCGGCGCAGAAGCACCACCGCCAGGGCGGTGGATGCGGCGACGACGACCACTCCCGGCACCAGGTAGCCGGCCAGGTTGAAGCCGACCGGCTTGGGGGCCATCAGCACTTCCTCACCGTACTTGGCCACGAAGGCCTCGATGACCTCCTCCGGCGAGTTGCCCGCCTGATGGAGTTCGACCACCTCCAGATGGAGCTGGGGAGAGACCCCGCAGGTAAAGTCGGTGGTGCGGCAGGTGAAGATGTCGAGGTTGCAGCCGCAGGTACACTTGAGCTTGCCCTCAATGCCCTTGATGACCTCGTCGTTGTCGGCGTCCCGGACCACCGGCCGGGAGCGGCCGGCGGACACCGGATCCCGCAGCCGATCGGCATCCTGCCCGCGGAACAGGGCCAGCGCGCCGGCCAGTCCAAGAAAATCACGTCGCTCCATCAGGCACTCCCCGTTCCGACCAGTTCGGCCTCGAATCCCGGCTGGGCTTCCCGCCGGAGCGTTCCGGTAGGGCGCCCGCCGGGCCACATGGTGATCAATCCGCCGAAGACCAGCAGGGCGCCACCAGCCCAGACCCACCAGACCAGCGGGTTGATGGTGATCGCGAAGTTGGATCGTTCGGTCCCCGCGATCGAACCCGCGTAGACCAGGTAGAGGTCCTCCCGGAGATCGCTCTGGATGCCGACTTCGGTCGACGGCTCGAAGGTCTTGTTGCCGAAGCTGTCGACGTGTTGCCGCTTCTCGGACTTGATGACCCCGACCTTGGTCCCATCTTTGGCGATTTCCAGGGTGGCGGCCGAGACCTGCCGGTTGAGCGCCGTGTACTGGCTGATTCCGAGAAAGGTGAAGGTCCAGTCGTGTCCGTAGGGGCTGCGCATGGTCACCGACTCGCCCGGGGCGAGGGTGGCCTCACGGGTGACTCGGAAGGCCATCCCGGCCCACCCGACGAAGTAGAGCAGGATCGCCACGTGCACGATGTAGCCGCCGTAGCGCCGCCGGTTCCGGTTGACCAGGTTGGCCAGGGCCAGCGGCAGCGATTCCTGATACATCCGCATCCGGGCCCGGATCCCGCGGGCGAATTCCTGGGTCACGGTCCCGAGCACGAAACCGGCCAGGATGTAGGCGACCAGGGCCCAGCGACTTCGCATCCCGAGCGCCAGCAGGGTCACCCCCGTCACCAGCGCCAACGTCGTCGGGGCGATGAACTGGCGACGCAGATTGGCGGCGGACGCCTTGCGCCAGGCGATCAGCGGCCCGATCCCGGTGAGCAGCAGGAGGAAGAGTCCCAGTGGAATGTTGACCCGGTTGAAGAACGGTGGCCCGACCGTGATCTTCACTCCGCGCACCCATTCGGAGAGAATCGGGAACAGGGTCCCCCAGAGGACC
>CAYINH010000150.1:0-6599 GCA_964364615.1 uncultured Gemmatimonadaceae bacterium | reverse complement strand
GTGCTCCGCGACGTCGCCCAGGCCCTGAACCGGGAGCTCTCTCCCGATGGGAACCTTCGGGCTGTCATGGAGTTGCTGGTCCGGCACCTGCCGCTGCTCCGGGCCACGCTCTGGCGCCGCGGCCCGGGGCCGGGACCGATGCAGATGATCTCGGCGCCGTTTCCCGCCGAGCCGGCGGGCTCCTTCGAAGAGTTGCCCTCGGCCCCTGCCGGCACCATGCGGCTGTATGTGGCCCACGCTGGCAACCGGCTCGGGCTGCTGGAACTGGTCCCGACCGATCCCGTCCGCCCCGACCTCGACCCGGAGGTCTGCCAGGTGGTTGGCGAGATCATGGCGCCGTATCTGGATGCCGTGCTGCTGTCCGAAGGTCTGGCGGAGGAACTCGCGACCCGCGCCCGGGAGATCCGCGAACAGCGCCGCTTCACGAATCTCATCATTGACTCGCTCCCGGTCGGCCTCTACGTGGTGGATCGGGAGTACCGGATCCGGGTCTGGAACCGGAAGCGGGAGACCGGCACCCAGGGACTCCGGCGCGACCAGGTGATCGGCCGTCCGGTATTCGAGGTGCTGACTCGGCAGTCGCCCGAGGAACTTCGGACGGAACTCGATGAGATCTTCGCCCACGGGGAGGTGGTCCAACGGGAACTGGACGTGATCTCCGGGGGTGAACCCAGGGTCTACCGGCTCACCAAGGTCCCCATGCGGTTGGATGGGCTGCAGATCAGCCATGTCATCACCATCGGCGAGGATGTGACGGAGCGCCGGACGACGGAGCAGCGCATTCTCCAGAGCGACAAGCTGGCCGCCCTCGGTCAGTTGGCGGCCGGGGTCATGCACGAGATCAACAACCCGCTGGCCACGATTGGCGCCTGCGTCGCGGCGATTGAGGCCCGGATCGGGGAATCGGCGGACGAGACCGTCCGGGAGTACCTTGAGATCATCGATACCGAGGTGCAACGCTGCAGCCGGATCGTGGATCGTCTGCTGGAGTTCAGCCGGCCGGCCCGGTCGGAGCACGAACGGCGGCCCGAGGACCTCAACGTCCTGGTGGCCCAGACGTTGTTCCTGCTCAAGCACCACGCCCGGTTCAAGCGGCTCATGGTGGAACGCACCATCGAGGAAGACCTCCCGGCTATCCTGGTCGAAGGTGAGCGGATCATCCAGGCCTTCATGGCGATCATGCTCAACGCCGCCGACGCGATGGAATCCGGGGGGACTCTCCGGGTCCGGACCGGCCGGAATCCCAGCCGGGAAGACGAGGCGCTGGTCGAGTTCACCGACACCGGTGAGGGGATCCCCGAGGGCGAGATCAGCCGGATCTTCGAACCGTTCTTTTCCACCAAGGCCCCGGGCCGAGGGACCGGATTGGGGCTGACCATCAGTTACGGCATCATCGAAGAGCAGGGGGGTCGCATCACGGTGGACAGCCGGCCGGGGGTCGGGACCACGTTTCGCGTCTTTCTTCCCATTGCCCAGGAGGCCACCGGATGAAGGTCCTCGTGGTGGAAGATGACCGCACCGTCGGGGAGTATGTCCGACGGGGCCTGGAGGAACAGCTGTACCAGGCTGAACTGGTGGATAATGGAGCCGAGGCGCTCGACCTGATTTCCGGCGGCAAGTACGATCTGGTGGTGCTCGATCTCCGGCTTCCGGGGATGAATGGGGTCGAGGTGGTGCGCACCCTGCGGGATCGGGGCATCGCGGTGCCGATTCTGGTGCTTACGGCCCAGGACTCGGTGGACACCAAGGTCCAGGCCCTCCGGGCGGGGGCCGACGACTACGTCACCAAGCCCTTCGCCTTCGAGGAGCTGCTGGCCCGGGTCGAAGCCCTGGGGCGCCGCCCCCAGCAGATGCGCTCCCCGGTCTTTCAGGTGGCGGATCTGGAACTCGATTCCGCCCTTCGTGAGGTGCGCCGGGCCGGTCGGAGAATCGACATCACCCCGAAGGAATTCACCGTCCTGGAGTACCTGATTCGCCACCAGGGCCGGGTCATGTCCCGGACCCTGATCACCGAGTATGCCTGGGACTACCACTTCGATCCCGGGACCAACATCGTGGACGTGGTGATCAACCGGCTCCGGAAGAAGATCGACCACGGCCACGAGCCCAAGCTGCTCCACACCGTCCGAGGGATCGGGTACGTCCTGAAGGTCTGAAATGACTTCCCTCCGGCAGCGCCTGACGATCTGGTATGCCCTGGCCCTCGCGGCGACCATCATGGTGTTCGGGGCGAGCCTCTACCTCGATCGGCGGTTGACCAGCGTTCAGGAAATCGACGACCGCCTCACCCTCGAGGCCGACCTGTCCGCAGGCTGGCTGACCGAATCCCGGCGGGTGGTCGAACGCCTGGTCGTGATGGACAACGGGCTCCCGACCCTGGACCCGGCGATCGGGGCCTACTTCGAGGCGTTTCGAGACTATCTGGTCATCATCTCCCCCGCCGGCGACCCGCTCTTCCTTTCGGTGCAAGCGAGGGCCCTCTCCACGCGCGGGGTGGACGAACTGCTCGCGCTGGTCCGGACCCCTGACCTTCCCACCAGCGGGACCGCGGTCCTTTCGGCCCAGGTCGGGGACGTGCGTTATGTCATGGCGTCGGTGCCCGGCGCCAGAGATCAGATCGGAGCGGTCCTGGTGGCCGCCGGAACCTCCGACGTGCTGTTCGGACCATCCGCCCTGCTCCGTTCGATGCTGCTCAGCCTTCCGATTCTGCTGATTGGCTCCATCCTGCTCGCCTACCTCCTCGGTGGCCGGGTGCTGCGCCCCCTGGACGCCATGGTGGCCGAGCTCGAGGCCATTTCGGACGGCCGGAGTCTCCATCGCCGCCTCCCGGTTCCGCCCGGGGCCGACGAGTTGACGCGGTTGGCGCTGGCGACCAACCGGACCTTTGCCCGACTGGAGGACAGCTTCGCCGCTCTCTACCGGTTCACCGCCGACGCGAGCCATGAACTGAAGACCCCCTTGATGGTGCTCCGAACCGGGGTGGAACGGGCCCTGACCCACCCCGGGATTCCGCCGGAGAGTCTTGAGGGGCTCGATGGCACCCTCGCCGAGATCAACCGGATGACCGAACTGGTCGAGAACCTCCTCACCCTGGCCAGGGCGGATGAAGGCCGTGCCCCGCTGGTCGTCGCCCCGACGGACCTGCGGGAACTGGTGGCCGAGGCGGCAGAAACGGCGGAGATGCTGGCCGAAGCGAGCGGAGTCACCGTGAGCCACTCGATTCCCGACACCCCGCTCATCCTGCTGGTGGATCGGAACCGGATCCGACAGCTGTTGCTGAACCTGGTGACCAACGCGGTCAAGTACACCCCGGAGGGGGGGGCGGTGGAGTTGGAACTGACCGTGGCCGGGACCGACTCTATCCTGGTGGTGCGGGACACCGGGATTGGCATTGCGCCCGGCGATCTGCCGAATATCTTCGATCGGTTCTGGCGAGGGGATCCGGCTCGATCTCGGGTGGGCCTGACCAGTGGAACCGGGCTGGGACTGGCGATCGCCCGATGGATTGCCGAGGCCCACGGGGGCCGGATCGAGGTTCAGAGCCGGCCGGGGCGGGGTACCACGTTTACCGTGACCCTGCCCGGAACCGCCGAAGCGGCCGGGTGACCCGGTTGGCTAACCCCGTTGTCATCGTTTTGTCATCCGGGCGAAATGGTGCTGTCAGGGAAGAGTGCTTGATTGTCTGGTGAGGCCGGACCGAATCCGGCCGAACCTGGACCTATCGTGAGGATACTGCATGTTCGATAACCTCATCGAATCGAAGAAGAAGGGGTTCAAGTCCACCGGGCAGACCATTGTGTCGGGGGTGTTCCATGTCCTTCTGGTCTTCGGGGCGGTCAGCGCGTCCAGTGGCGCCGCTGAGCAGCTCAAGGAGATCCTGATGGACACGACGGCCATCTTCCTCAAGCCCCCGGAGCCGCCGCCCCCGCCCGAGCAGCCCCCGCCCCCTGCTGTCATCATCAGCGCGAACCCCCCACCACAGGGGTTCCAGACGGTCATCGCGCCGACCGACATTCCGAAGGAAATTCCGCCGATTGATCTGAACCAGAAGTTCAACGCGGCGGACTTTACCGGCAAGGGCGTCGAGGGTGGAATCGCGACCGGAGTGGTGGGCGGGACCGGGCCGGTGACGAGCGAGACCTACCTCGAAGCCGAGGTGGACGATCCGGTTCGGCTCCTCAATCGACCTCAGCCCCGGTATCCGCCCACCCTGCAGGCGGCCGGCATCGAAGGCAAGGTCGAGGTCCAGTACGTCGTGGACACCACCGGTCACGCCGAGCGGGCGTCCTGGAGGGTGATGCGCAGCACCAACAAGATGTTCGAGGAGCCCGCCCGGGAAGCCATCATGAAGGCGGTCTTCCGGCCGGCCCGGATCAAGGGACAGGCGGTGCGCCAGCTGGTCCAGCAGGCCATCTCGTTCACCATTACCAATTAGACCTGGAGTCCGCAACCCGCCCCGGCGGGTTCATATAACCGATCAGGAGGAAGTCCAATGGGTGTAGATCTGATGCAGCTGTGGGCCCACGCCGGCCCCTTCGTGAAGGGCATCGTGTTCGTCATGCTCTTCATGTCGCTGATGTCGTTTACCGTCGCGTTCAAGAAGCTCTGGCACTTCCGGAAAGCCACGGTCGCGACCCGGGCCTTTGCGCCGCACTTCAGCCGGGCAATTCAGGAAGAGCAGCTCGATCAGGCGATCGCCCTGGCCGAGAAGAACAAGACCAGCCATGTCGCCAAGGTGCTGGGTGGTGCCCTGGCCGAAGTGAAGCCGTTGCTCCGGGACCGAGCCACCATCACCGCCGCCGACATCAACTCGGCCGAGCGGGCGGTGGAGCGGCAGATGCTGCTGGAACTGACCGACTTCAAGCGGGGTCTGGGGGTGCTGGCCACCACCGGGGCCACCGCCCCGTTCGTCGGGCTGCTGGGCACCTGTATCGGCATCATTTCGTCGTTCGAGGCCATGTCCTCGGCCGGCGCGGCGGGCGGCCTGGCGGGCATCGCGGGCGGGATCGCCGAGGCCCTGATCGCGACCTCGATCGGCCTGATGGTGGCCATTCCGGCCGTGTGGTTCTACAACTACTTCACCACCAAGATCGAGTATCTCACTGCCGAGATGATGCACAGCTCCAAGGAGCTCATCGACTATCTCATCAAGAGTGTGGGGAGCGAGTTCGGGCGTTCGATCTTCACCAAGGAGTTCCAGGCCCAGAAGGCGGTGACTGGCAGTGGGCACATCAGTTGACGTTGCGGGCCAGACCGCGGTCAAGTCTGAGCCCAACGTGATTCCGATGATCGACGTCATGCTGGTGCTGTTGATCATCTTCATGATCGTGACCCCGCTGATCGCCAGCGGGTTCCAGGCCACCATGCCGGTCGGTCAGAACCTCACCGACAGCCCGGAAGGCGAAGGGGAGGTCGTCCTCGGCATCGACGCGGCCGGGCGCTATTTCCTGAATGGCGTCCCGATCCCGGCCGAGACCCTGGAGGACCAGTTGACCAGCGTCTACGCTACTCGGGAGTCGGACAAGATCCTCTTTTTCCGGGCCGACCAGGATCTCAAGTATTCCAAGATCCAGGAGGCGGTGGAGATCGCCGGCCGGGCGGGCGCCCGCGTGCTGGCAGCGATCACCGAGCGGAAGCCGACCGACGGCAACCTCTTCGAGGTGAAGGAATAACTCATGGGAATTTCAACAGGTGGAGGCCGCGGCCAGGTCACCTCGGAACCGAACGTGATTCCGATGATCGACATCCTGCTCGTGCTCCTCATCATCTTCATGATCACCCAGCCGTTGAGCCGGAAGGTCGTCGAAGCCCAGATCCCGCCCCCGGAAACGGCGGCGGTCACCCAGCCCTCCTCCACCCAGATCGTGCTGGAATTGACGGAGGATGGTGGCTACGCGATCAACACGAACGTGGTCCCGAAGGATCAGCTGGATGCCCAGTTCCACGCCCTCTATGATGCCAGGCCGGTCAAACTGCTCTTCATCAAGAGCGGTCCCGACCGGGTGTACAAGGAGGTCATCGAGGCGATGGATATCGCCCGCGGTGCCGGTGTCCAGGTCATCGGGCTTACTCCGAAGGGGTGACCCCCGTCGAATGGGTCGCAGGCGAGGCGGGGGGACCAGTGGTTCCCGCGCCTCGACCGTTCCGGGCTATCGCGAGGCACGCCTCATCGGTCGCCGGCCTCAGGATCCGCAGCCGACGAAACGGTTGGGGCGCGTGCTACGTCAGGGAGGTGTCGTTTCCACCGCCCTGTTCGTCCTGAGGTCATGAGGAGCAACGCTGTTGAGTGATTCGCCGATCGCCCCCTCGCCGCGGCCCCGCCCGGTGCCTGGCGTGCTGCTGCCCGGTGCCCGGCGGTCGCCGTGGAGTGGGCTCATCTCCGTTCTGCTTCATGTCGCGGTGGTGGTGGCGGTCCTGGTGTCCCAGTGGCAGGAGTTGATGACCTGGGAGGAAATCCGGGGGCCCGGGGACGCCGGGACCCCCGGGCAGGGTGGTGGCGGGGGCGGGGGGCTCCAGCTGATCGCCCTGCCGGCGCTTCGGTCCACCCCCCCCCCCCCCCCCCCCCCCCCCCCCCCCCCCCCCCCCCCCCCGGGGGCCCC
>CAYINH010000149.1:0-6607 GCA_964364615.1 uncultured Gemmatimonadaceae bacterium | reverse complement strand
CTGGGCAAGTGTTCACTGTCACCGGAACAGTACACAGCCAACTTTCGTCCGTCAAGGTCATGTGTCGAACAGCGTGGCCCCGTGGGGAAGGTACCGGCGGCTTTCAAGCGCGATGGCCATTGCCTCCACGGACACGGAGAACAACTGGGAGAGGGGTAGTGCCGGTCCGGCCGCAGCCAGGAACCGGGCCTGGTCGCGGAGCGGCCACTTGGATGCCCCATTCGCCCGAAGCACGTGCGACGGGCCGTCGGTTCCGAACCGGGCATGGAACTCCGAACGGAGCCGGTCGTGGTCAATGAGCAGGGAGGCAGCAAACCGGTTGGCCTGAATCTCCTCACGCGGTGGGCGAGCGTCGGTGAGGGAGCGGTTCAACGTGGTAAGGGCAGCCACAACACCGACCTCCATAAAGAGGCCTACCTGGTCCCGAGCGGCGAGGAGTATGGGGCGGTGGAGAATCCAATGCCCGATCTCGTGCGCAAGCGTGAACCGGAATCGTCCGCTATCAGGGCGAAGCCGGGCATTGATCTGGATCCGGCCAGGATAGATGACCGTCTTCCCCAGCACCTCTTCACCGTCCTCGTCCTCGAGCTCTGTGTCAAGATCTACGACCAGTTCGTCCCGTTCGCACAGGCAATCAAATACCACCGAGTCGAGATCGACCGGGACATCATGGAGCTTGTCGGGCGCGAGCGCGTCGACTTTCAGGCGGAGAGCTGCGGCATCAATCTGAACATCCGGAATGAAACCGAAATTCACTCGGACTCCCCCTGTCTCTCACCGAGCTTCTCGAGCAGGGCCTGCTGGTCCTTCTTTGGAAGACTCTGGACCCTTCGGTAAAGCGCCATCTCCAATGTGGTCTTCGGTGCGACATCGTGGGCCCGGCCAGCAGCGACCAGCAGGGCATCGGCTTCCATGCCGAGGATGCTCGCGATGGCCTTGAGTGTGTCCGAAGACGCTCCGGGGAATTCCTCCTCACCTTCGAGCCGGGTGACGAAGGAGGGGGACTTTCCGATGGCACGGGCAAGCTCGCGAAGTCCCATTCCCATCTTCTTTCGTGCTGCCTGTATCTGGACGCCTAGCTTCGAGGCCATGGGAGTCGTCTCCTAGGAATGTTCACTAGTTAGTATACACCATTCCGCCCTCGCCAGGTACCTTTGCGGCGCATGGCCGGTGCGCCGAAACCCCCTGGGCCCTCTTGGGATGGAGTCCCCGCCCGCACAGGGTCTAGCGCGAAAACGTGGTTCGTAACCACTTTCCCACTGTTACCAGCTCTACCCCTGAACCCTTCTTGCGCAGAGTTGCCATGCCCGAGGCTGTCGAACGACTGAAGGAGTTCGTCGCTTACGCGGGTACCCTGCGCGGGGACGAGAAGGGGGAAGCCCAAGTATTCTGCGACCGCCTCTTCAGGGCCTTTGGCCATGGGGGGTACCGGGAGGCCGGCGCGACTTTGGAACACCGGCTCAAGAAAAAGGATGGGGCCAAGGGCACCGGCTTCGCCGATCTTGTGTGGCCGGGCCGCGTCTTGCTTGAGATGAAGAAAAGGGGTGAGAAGCTCCAGCTTCACCTCGCGCAGGCGTTCGACTATTGGGTCCGGGCGGTGCCCAATCGACCTCGATACGTCATCCTATGCAATTTCGACGAGTTTTGGGTCTATGACTTCGATCGGCAGATCGACCAGCCGGTCGATGTAGTGAGACTGGATGACCTGCCGCGTCGATACATTGCGATGAACTTCCTCTTCCCGCACAGCCCGGAGCCACTGTTCGGCAACGACCGCGAGGGGGTGACCCGTGAGGCGGCTGACCACGTTGCTGAGGTCTTCAATACCTTGGTCAAACGTGGGGAAGACCGCACGACGGCCCAGCGGTTTGTCCTCCAGTCAGTCGTTGCCATGTTTTCAGAAGACATGGACCTCCTCCCAAAGGGGCTGGTTTCCCAGCTCATCGAGGACTGCAAGCACGGGGAAAGCAGCTATGACCTCCTCGGCGGGCTTTTCCAGCAAATGAACACGGCTGTGCCAGCACGCGCTGGTCGCTACCGGGAAGTGCAGTACTTCAACGGCGGCCTCTATGCTGCGCAGGTACCCATCGAACTCACACCCCGCGAGCTAGAGTTGCTGGGTGACGCTGCAGCAAAGGACTGGGCCCGTGTTAATCCTGTCATTTTTGGCACCCTCTTTCAGGGTAGCATGGACGCGGGGGCCCGCCATGCGCTCGGGGCTCACTTCACGTCCGAAGCCGACATCCTCCGTGTTGTTCAGCCGAGCATCGTACGTCCCTGGCAGGAGAGGATCACAGCGGCTGATTCCATGAAGGCTCTCCTCGAGCTCCGGGCCGCGATGCTGAGCTACCGTGTGCTTGATCCTGCCTGCGGCAGCGGCAATTTTCTCTATGTGGCATATCGGGAGCTGGTGCGGCTGGAAATCGGCTTGCTGGCGAAGGTACGGGCGATGGTGTCAGCCCGCGAGTTCGCAAAGAAGGTCAAGACCCTGTCCCTGATCAGCCCACGACAATTCTTCGGTATCGACGTGGACAGTTTCGGGATTGAGCTTGGCAAAGTCACCCTGATGCTCGCCAAAAAGCTGGCCCTCGACGAGGCCACTGAAGCCCTGGACAGGCGACAGGTAGACTTGGACTTGCAAGAAGATCACGCCCTGCCGCTCGACAATCTGGACCAGAACTTCATTCACGGCGACGCACTCTTCGTAGATTGGCCCGCCGTGGACGTCATCATCGGGAATCCACCCTACCAGAGCAAGAACAAGATGCAGGCGGAATATGGCAAGGCCTACGTCAACACCGTCCGCCAACGGTTCCCAGGCGTACCAGGACGGGCCGACTACTGCGTATACTGGTTTCGTCGCGCCCACGACCACCTGAAACCCGGGCAGAGGGCTGGCCTCGTCGGCACCAACACCATCCGTCAAAACTACAGCCGGGAGGGGGGGCTCGATTACATCACCCAGACTGGGGGCACGATCACCGAAGCTGTATCCACTCAAGTCTGGTCCGGGGAGGCGGTGGTGCACGTTTCCATTGTGAATTGGGTGAAGGGGAAGTCGAAGGGCAAGAAGCGGCTATACCGGCAACTTGGTGACAAGCGTGACTCGCCATGGGATTTCCTGGAGGTCGACGTCATCAACCCTGCCCTTTCCTTCGGAGTGGATGTCACCGATGTGCAGGTGCTGCAGGCCTCCGCCAAAGCGGGTGGGTGCTATCAGGGCCAGACGCACGGGCACGCCGGCTTCCTGCTTCCACGCGATGAGGCCGACGCTCTCCTGTTAGGCAGCCCCAAGCTCGGGGCCGTACTTTTCCCTTACCTCACAGCGGATGACCTACTGGGTGAGACGGGGTCACTTCCCACACGACATGTGATCGATGTCGGTGAAACGGATGTACTCACCGTGAAGCAGAGGTATCCACAGCTCTTCATGAAGGTTGAGGCCAGTGTGCTCCCGGATCGGCAGCGCGCTGCCAAGGAGGAAGAGAAGCGCACTCGCGAGGCTTTGACTGCAGACTCAAGAGCAAAGACCAATCGACACCACGCCAATTTCTTGGGGAGCTGGTGGAGACTCTCGTACAGACGGGCGGATCTGATGGAAGCGATCCGACGGTTGCCCAGGTATGTCGCCTGTGGCCGCGTGACGAAACGACCCATTTTTGAGTTCGTGAGCCCGGGCATCCATCCAAACGACGCATTGATGGTTTTCCCCTACGAGGACGACTACTCGTTCGGCATCCTCCAGTCTGGTATCCACTGGACCTGGTTCGTCAATCGGTGCTCGACTCTCAAGGGAGATTCTCGATACACGTCGAATACCGTCTTTGACACCTTTGCGTGGCCGCAGGAACCGAGCAAGGCAAAGATCGAAGGGGTTGCCGCAGCGGGCCGTGCTCTTCGGGAGACCAGGAACAGCCTGATGCGGCGACATAAACTCACGCTCAGGGAGCTCTACCGTTCACTTGACACCCCCGGGAAGCACCCCCTCAAGGGGGCCCAGGAAGTGCTCGATGATTCGGTGCGAGAGGCCTATGGCATGGAACGACGTGCAGAGCTGCTGGCGTTCCTGTTGGAGCTCAATCACAGGGTAGCGGCAAGCGAGGCCAAAGGCGAGGAAGTAACTGGGCCCGGACTTCCATCGGCGGCAAAGGGTTCGAAGAAGGTGATGAGCCATGACTGCATTCGGATGCCGCCATGATGCCGGCATCTGCAAGCCGGGCGGAACTGCTTCGCATGCTACGTGTTCCCAGCGTCGCGATCAAGGGACAGGCACCATCGGCGTTGTGAGTTGTGTTGTGAGTTTCTCACGATAAGGGGCCCCGGAGGGCCCCAGAACCGCAACGCCGATGCCCAGAACAGCGCGTAGGTTCAACAACTTGTGGGTTCGTGCTACGTTTCAGTGCGGCTTTGCAAGCAGGGGGTCAGGGGTTCGATTCCCCTCCGCTCCACTCGGTTTTCCCTCTGGCACATCCCCTGCGTTCCGGTCACCCCGAACTCGTCAATCTGATGTTGCGCGGGCTGTCGAGGCCCCGACCCAGGTTCACCTTCACCGGGATACTCCGATGATCCGACGTCTGCTGGTTCCCGTAGTCGCGGTCCTCTTCCTGGTTGCCGTACCGGGCACCACCGAAGCCCAGGTGTCCCGGGCCGACTCCGCCCAGGTCCTCATTGAGAGCGCACGACAGCTCCAGGCCGCCGGGCGGGCCCGCGCCGCCGAGGATGTGCTCCGACTGATCATCCAGACCTACCCGGATACCGAGGCCGCCACCCAGGCCCGGGCCGAGCTCAACACCGCAATCCGGATCGGGGAATCCAGCGGGGGCCGGACCGGGTTCATCGTCTCCAATACCCTCTACGGCAGCTTCCTCGGCGTGGCCATCCCGGCGGCCTTTGGCGCCGAGGATTCCGAGGCCTTCGGTGCCGGGCTCCTGATCGGGGCTCCCCTCGGGTTCTTCGCCTCGAAGGGGTACGCCAACAAGACCCGGATCACCCCGGGGCAAGCCGGTGTCGCCTCCTTTGCCACCTGGTGGGGCACCTGGCAGGGGGTTGGCTGGCAGCAGGCGCTGAATATCGGAGAACCCGAGACCTGCGTGTCCAACGCAGTCGGTACCTACTGCTACCGCGACGAATCCGAGACCGCTCCCTGGGCCGCCATGGTGGTTGGGAGCCTCGCCGGACTCGCCACCGGCCTGATCGCCGCCAAGGGGCCGGTCGCGGAGGGCACCTCGGCCATGGTCACCAACAGTGCGCTCTGGGGCACCTTCTACGGGGGAGCGATCGCTGGACTGATCAGGCCGGAGGACAGCGACGATGACGTTCTGGTGCCGATGTTGGTGGCCGGCGACTTGGCGATCATCGCCGCCATCCCGGCCGCCAAGGCGTGGAATCCACGGGCCAGCCGGGTCAGGCTGATCAGCGCCGCCGGGCTCGTCGGCAACGTGGCAGGACTCGGGATAGATCTGCTGTTCAGCGTGGAGGACGAGAAGGCCGCGCTCCTGATCGCGACCCTGGGCACCACCACGGGCCTGATCGCCGGGACCCTCCTGAGCCACGATCCGACCACCGCACTCGGCAGTCACGACCGCAGGCCGATCCAGACTTCAGTCGTGGCGCTCGGGGAAAAGACGACCTTCGGGATTCCGATTCCGACCCCGGCCTCCATCGAGGTGCGCGACGCCCGCGGCCGCAGCACCCGGAAGCTCGGACTCCAGTTCAACCTGATATCGGGAAGCTTCTAACCTCCGGAGGAAGCTCCTTCGGGATCCTGGCGCGGGTGAACCGGGATCCGCACCAGATGGACCGTGATGGCCACCGCCAGCGCGAGCAGGACCACCGGAAGCCATGGCATCCGGGCAGCCAGAAACGCCGAAATCGCGATGGTGAACCAGAGCGCGGTGAGAGAAAAGTTCCGGACCCCGCGGGAGATCCGGCCTTCATCCCGGTAGACCCGCAGGTGTCCTCCGAACAGCCGGTTCTCGTGAAGCCAGCGGTACATCCGCCGGGAGCTCCGGCTGAAGCTCCAGGCGGCCAGCAGCAGGAAGCAGGTCGTCGGCCAGACCGGAACCACGATCCCGATCACCCCCGCCACCAGGGCCGACCAGCCGAGCACCAGATACCCCACTCGCCGGACCCCGGAAGGCAGGGTCCGGTCGAGATGATCGGCGATTTCCTTCGCATGAATCGGGCACTGCCGCCCGGCATGATGCATATCGGTCACGGGAGCACCTCAGGAACTGGCTTCGCTTCCTCGCCCAGCACCCACTTGGCGAAGAAGGCGTACTCCCGCTTCATCTTGTCGAGCTGGAGCCGGGGCTCCCCGATGCTATGTCCCTGCCGGGGATAGAACACCAGGGTAGCCGGCACCCCGTTCTTCCGAAGCCCCATGTACAGCTCCTGGGCCTGCCCGATCGGGACCCGGGTATCCTGTTCGCCGTGCATGATGAGGGTCGGGGTCCTGGCCTGCTTGATATAGGTCATCGCCGACGCCCGGGTGTACCCGTCCAGCGAATCCCACGGCTCGCCCCCGAAATACTCCTCCAGGGTGGTCTGCAGATCGTTGGTCGAGTACATCGAGTACATGTTGGTGAGACCGGCCCCGACCATCACG
>CAYINH010000148.1:0-6680 GCA_964364615.1 uncultured Gemmatimonadaceae bacterium | reverse complement strand
CTGGCGGTCCCGATGCTGCTCGCGAGCCGCCCGGTCGGGGCGATGGTGTTGCGCGGGGGCCATCCCGGATCGGCGGGCCACCCGGTGACTGCGGCGCAGCAGTTCGCCAATGTGATCGCCTCACACCTGGAACTGCTGCGCCGCGCCGCGCTGCCCGGCCGCCCCTGGCGGCCGGTGGACGTCCCTTCTCCTCCCTAGAACCCGGTCGACAGCCGGAGCGAAAGGTTCCGGCCGGCGTCGAGCGCGTACTCCTTGTAGCGGCTCAGGAACCCGGTGTAGGCCGCGTCGAACAGGTTGCGGACCGACAGATCCACCTGCATCATCGACCGACCGACATTCACCCCTGCGCCCACCCCCAGGTGGAAGAGGGTGTATCCGGCGGGCGCCAGTTCCTCGGGATCCGGCCGGCTCTGACGCGGGTTCGATTCGCCCGAGAAGTCGAGGTACGGCGCCTTGAGGACCTCGCTCCCGCCGGCTTCGTACCGCAACCCGTACGTCATCCGGAACGGTGGTATCAGGACCAGGGGCTGGTTGACAGCGGTATTCTGCCCTCGGACATAATCCGCCCCGGCCCGCAAATGCACCTGCTCGGTCGGGTGCAGTTCACCACCCAGCTCGAACCCGACCAGGGTGGCGTTGCCCTGGGCCACTTGATAGATCCTGAACCGGCTCACCGGGTCGAACTCGTCGGTCGGGTCAGGATAGATGTAGTTCGAGACCCGGTTGAGGAACCCTCCCAGCTCCACGCTGGCCCGTACGGTCTGCACCCTGAGGCCCAGATCGGTGTTGAACGAAGTCTCATTGATGAGGTCAGGACTCCCCCGCTCGAACCGCGCCGTCCCCGGGTGGACGCCGTTGGAGAAGAGTTCGAAGGTGGAGGGCGCCCGGTAGCCGCGGCCGGCATTGAGCACGATGGCCACCGGGCCGGAGACCCGGTAGAGCAGGCCGAGGTTGCCGGTGACGGAACCGAAGTCCCGGTGCTGCGCCGACACCCCGAACTCGACATCGTCTTCGACATTGAGGCGGCGGTAGTCGTACCGAGCGCCGAAGGAGAGCTGCCATCGGCCGAGTTCGGTCTGCTCGAAGGCGTAGAGGCCGAGGTTGCCGTACGACGAACCGGGCACCAGGGTCTCCTCGCCCGACTTGGCCACCCCATTCCAGAGCCCCGAGAGGCCGACGATCCCGGCAAACCGCCCGAGGCTATGGTGCAGGTGGCCTTCGGCCGACCAGCTCTCGCTCACCAGGCCCAGCCCCACAACGGGACTCTCGGCCGCCTCGAATTCCCGGCGGCTGTTGCGCTGGTAGGCGGCGATGATCTCCACCCGGGCCGAACCGCCGGTGGGAAGACCCACGGTCGCCTTGACCCGATCGTCATTGACCCGCTGGTAGCCGGTGAAGTCGGGCTCCGTCGCAGGGTCTTCATGGAACTCGAGTCGCTCCTGCCGGTGGTCGTACTCCACGGTGGCGTTCCCCCAGCCGCCCCGGAGCCCTGCCGCCAGGGTCCCGCCCCATGCGTCGTACCCGGTATTGCTCAGCATCCCGGTCGGTGCCCGGGTATTGCCGGCGGACCGCCCGCTCAGCATCCCGCGGAGCCCGAGCCCACCGCTGGCGCCGTCCACCGCGAGGAGTCCATCCGGCGCGGACCCGTTGCTGGCGAAGCCGAGTGCCGCACGCATCCTGGCAAAGCCGCGCTGACCGATGGCGTCCGGCAGGGGGCGGCGCACCACGTTGATCACACCGCCGATGGCATCGGAGCCGTAGAGGACGCTGGCTGGTCCCCGGATCACTTCGATCCGTTCCAGGTCGCCAACCTCAACGCTCGGGGCATGCTCGTCGCCCCACTGCTGATTCTCCAGCCGCTGCCCGTCGGCGGCGACCAGCACCCGGTTGGAGCTGAGGCCGCGGATCACCGGTTTGCCGATCCCCTGGCCGGTGCTGAGGCTCCGGAGGCCGGGCTGCTGCTCGAGGACCTGCCCCAGGTTCGCCTTGACCCCCGGCCTGAGCTCCTCGGCGCCGAGCACGCTGACCGGCTGGGGAGAACTGAGGGCGTCGGTCGCCACCGGGGAGGCGGTTACCTGAAGAGCCGCCAGTTCGACCACCGAGGGCGCGAGTTGGATATCCACCACGACGTCCCCGTCGGGCACGGTGACCCGGCGCAGGGCGGGGCGGAAGCCGATCGCGGCGAATGACATCTGGTAGACACCAGTCGGCAGGTCGCTCACCCGGTAACGACCCTGGGCATCGGTGGTCGCGTGCCGATGGAGGTCCACGACCTCGATCCGGACCTCGGGAATCGGGTTGCCGGCCGGATCGGTCACCCGCCCGCGGACCACGCCGGCAGCAGCAGAGAGCCCGCCGAGGGTGGCAAGCAGAACAGTGGACAAAAGCATTTTGGGTACTCCCTTGACATTGCCGGCCAGGGGCCGGCGCCCAGCGAATCTGAAGGAACCGTTCAGAGTCCGCTGGGGGGCGCCCGGGAGTGATGGGGTGAGGTGAATTGCCCGACAGGAGTCGTCTGGCACTCCCCGGCGGCCTGGCGGGTCTCCACCGGAAAATCGCCGGTGCCCGGAGTCCCGGTGCTGGCGAGCCGGTGATGATGGTGCACCGGAGCGAGTTTGCAGTGGTCGGCGTGACTGGCCGGCCCGGCGAGTTCAAAGTGGGCCTGCCGCCCGTGGCCCGGGGTCGCCTCGTGGACCAGGTGGAAGCCGGTCTCCAGCAGCCCACCCGGCCCCACCCCGATCAGGGCGAGGACGGTGAGGGCACTGAGCCAGCGGACCCGGGCGGCCTTCGTCATGCGGGGCAATCTATCAGTCTCCGAGTCGCTTCTCCATCCGGTCGGTGATCGGCTGGTCGGGTCGGCGGAACGGGCCGTCCACCGGCAGGATGAACCAGAAGCTGCTCCCCTTGCCGGGGATCGATTCACAGCCGATTTCGCCCCCCAGGGCGTTGATGAACCGCTTGGAGAGGGACAGCCCGAGCCCGGTGCCCTGCTGCCGGCGGCTGGCAGAGCTGTCCACCTGACTGAAGTCCTGAAACAGTTTCGGCATGTCCTCGGGTGCGATCCCGATTCCATCGTCACTGACCGCCACCCAGATCGCGTCCCGGGTCATCGTGCCGGGACCATCGGTGGCACGCTGGGAGGGGATCGGAAGCGGCGCCCGGGTGCGACAGACCGACAGCGTGATGTGGCCGTTCTCGTGAGTGAATTTCGAGGCGTTGGCCAGCAGGTTGAAGAGCACCTGCCGGACCCGCTGACCGTCGACCACCACCGTCAGGGGCTCCTGTTCCAGGTTGACCTGGCATTCCTGTCGCTTGGCGCTCCGGAGGCTCGCGGTGTCGGTCACGGCCGCCAGCACGGCCTGGCGAAGATCGGTCTCGGTCAGGTGGTAGCTCATCGTCCCGGCCTCGATCCGGGAGAGGTCCAGCACATCACTCACGATGGTCAGCAGGTGACCCCCGTTCCGGGAGATCGACTCCAGAAAGTCCCGCTGTGACGCATCAAGATTCCCCGCCCCGCCGTCGAGCAGCAGGTCGGAGAAGCCGATGATCGCGTTGAGCGGGGTCCGGAGTTCATGGCTCATGTTGGCCAGGAACTCACTCTTCAGTCGGGTGGCCCGGATCAGCTCCCGGTTCTTGACGGACAGAGCCTGGGCGGTCCGGCGAGCCGCTTCCAGTCCCTGGGTCCGGTCCATCCCGACCGCGACCTGGTCGGCGAGGATCTTGAGCAGCTCCAGATCATCCTCCTGGAACGGCGGGGCGGTGGCATCCCTCGTCAACGACAGGCATCCCAGCACCAGCCCACCCGACCGCAGCGGAGCCGCGAGGAAGCGCCGACCGCTCAACGCAATCCCCTCCACCCGGTAGACCCGGGGGTCCAGGGCCACGTTGGCCGAGATGAAGGGGGTGTCGTGGGATACCACCCACCCCAGGAGGGACTTGTCCGAAGGGATGAGGAGGCCCTGCTGCTGTTCGAACTGACCATCCCCCGCCATCGTCCTGAGGAACCGCCCCTCCTCGGCCACCACCACCGCCGAGGCCCCCTCGGCGTCGAAGACCGCCCGGGCCACCTTCACCACCTCGTCGAAGAGGTCCTGCATGGTCTCGACTTTGAGCAGGGTGCCCGCCAGTTCCCTGAGCAACCCGAGCTGGCGGCTCCGGGTCTCCAGTTCCGTGACGACCGTGTTGAACTGGCTCCGCTGCTGCCGGGCCAGTCGCGTCGCCCAGACCAGGATCCCGAACGCCATCGCGATGGCGCCCCAGGCGAGCCAGGCACCGAACGACCACCCGGTGAACAGCAGCCAGACGCCGACTGCCCCGATGACGAGGGTGGCCAGGGCCACCGTGTGCGGATGGCGAAGCGGGTTGCGCCCGAGGCGAGGATGCGAAGCGGTCGTCATGGCCCGATACAATTGGTCCAGGCAGCGAGTGACCGAAGTATAGGCGGGCCGCGGAAGGGCCGGCCAGCATGAATGCCGACCGGCCCGGTCCGAGTGGAGTCTGGGCCGCTACTTCAGGGTCGCCAGATCCCGATAGGTGGGCATCGGCCACAGATCGGCGGCCACCTGGGTCTCCAGGATGTCACCCAGTGTTCTGGCCTCCGCCATCAACGGGCGGACCTTCTTCTTGATGTGGAGGGCGTGGGCCATCAGATCCTCCTCAGGGTGGGCCGCGGCCTTGTCCAGGGCATCCAGCGCCTTGCGGAACCGGGTGACCAGGCCGGAGAACTCGGCGAGGCCGGCCTTGAGTTCGGGTGTCTTGACCCCCGCACTCTCGGTGGCGACCACCGCACTTGCCACCACGGTCTGATGCCTGAGCGCGGCTGGCAGGATCATGGTGCGGCCCATCGACACCATGGTCTCCGCTTCGATCGCCAGTTGCTTGACGAATTTCTCGATCACGATGTGGGTCCGGGATTCGTGTTCGGCTTTGGACAGCACGCCGTATTTCTTGAACAGCTCGACGATCTTCCTGCCGTTCAGCGCCGGGAAGGCATCGACCGAGTCGTTCAGGATCGGAAGCCCCCGCCGGGCCGCTTCCTGGTGCCAGGCGGTGGTGTAGTTGTCTCCCCCGAAGAGGATCCGCTTGTGGGCGGCGATGGTCTTCTTGAGGACGGCGATCACCGCGGTCTGGAGCTTGGCGGGCGAGGGGTTCCGCCCCGCGGCCTTCTCCAGGTCGGTGGCCATCTGATCGAGCGACTCGGCCACGATCAGGTTGAGCACGGTGTTGGGCCAGGCGATGCTGGCCGAGGAACCGACCGCCCGGAACTCGAACTTGTTGCCGGTGAAGGCGAAGGGTGAGGTCCGGTTCCGGTCGCTCGAGTGGCGGGGAAGCTGGGGGAAGGTCCGCGCCCCGAGGTCGATGCTGCCGCCCTGGAGGGTCCGCCTGGGCTGCCCCTTCTCGACCTGATCCAGGATGTCCTGGAGCATGTCGCCCAGGAAGATCGAGATGATGGCGGGGGGGGCCTCGTTGGCCCCCAGCCGGTGATCGTTGCCGGCCGACGCGATGCAGGCCCGGAGCAGGTCGGCGTGGGTATCCACCGCCCGGATGACGGCACAGAGGAAGACCAGAAACTGGCTGTTGGTGTGCGTCTCGTCGGCCGGATCGAGCAGGTTGACTCCGGCATCGGTGGACATCGACCAGTTGTTGTGCTTGCCCGAGCCGTTGATCCCGGCGAACGGCTTCTCGTGCAGCAGCACCTTCAGGTCGTGCCGTGGCGCGATCCGTCGCAGGGTCTCCATCACCAGCATCTGGTGATCGGAGGCGATATGGCTGGTCTCGAAGACCGGGGCCAGCTCGTACTGACCCGGGGCCACCTCGTTGTGCCGGGTCTTGATCGGCACGCCCAGCCGCCAGAGTTCCATTTCCACATCCGCCATGAAGGCCAGGACCCGGGGCGGGATCGTCCCGAAGTAGTGATCCTCGAGCTGCTGGCCCTTGGGGGGCCGGGCGCCGTACAGCGAGCGCTCGCAGGTCATCAGGTCGGGCCGCTGATGGTAGAGCCCCCGGTCGACGAGGAAGTACTCCTGCTCCGGCCCCACCGTGGTCAGCACCCGGGTCACCCCCTCATCGGTCCCGAACAGCTTGAGGATCCGGAGCGCCTGATGGGAGAGCGCCTCCATCGAGCGGAGGAGGGGGATCTTGGTGTCGAGCGCTTCGCCGGTCCAGGAGACGAAGGCGGTCGGAATACAGAGCGTGACGTTCTTCTCGCCCCGCATCAGGAAGGCCGGACTGGTCGGATCCCAGGCGGTGTAGCCCCGGGCCTCGAAGGTGGCTCGAAGACCGCCCGACGGGAAACTCGAGGCATCCGGTTCGCCCTGGACCAGGTCCGCGCCGGAAAAGTTGTAGACCACGCCGCCCGCGCCGTCCGGCGAGATCAGCGAGTCGTGCTTTTCCGCCGTGGAGCCGGTCAGCGGCTGGAACCAGTGGGTGAAGTGAGTCGCTCCGTTCTCGACCGCCCAGTCCTTCATCGTCGCCGCCACCACGTCGGCCACCGCCGGGTCGAGCGGCTCCCCGTGGTCGATGGTGCGAAGCAGGCTCCGGTAGACCTCCTTGGGGAGGCGCTTGCGCATGAGCCGACGGGTAAAGACGTCGGCGCCGAAGATCTCGTCGATGCTGGAGTGGCCGGTGGAAATGTCGGGAGCAGTCACGGGGCGGTCCTCGGAACGGGGTGGATCGCGGAG
>CAYINH010000147.1:0-6870 GCA_964364615.1 uncultured Gemmatimonadaceae bacterium | reverse complement strand
CCACGCCAACTTCATCGATGTGCTGCTGCTGCAAACCCTGATCACCTTCCTGCTCTACTTCGCCCCGACCCCCGGCGCCTCCGGATTGGGGGAGATCCTCTCGGCCGCCGTGATGTCCATCTACGTTCCCAAGGAGCTGGTGGCGCTCTACACCCTGCTCTGGCGGGTGTTCGTCACCTACACCACGGTCATGGTGGGCGCCGGGGTGTTCTACGGGTGGCTCCGCTCGGGGCTCCAGAGTCTGCAGGCCGGCGAGCCAGTCCCCCTCCCACGGGAGGCCGGTTGATGGGGAGCCCTGGTCGCTTGCGGCCCCGGCCTTCGCTCTCTACCTTCCCGAAACCCCGCGACCTCAAGGGACAGCCATCGGCATGCAGCTCGAGCACAAGGGGCAACGGTATACCCTGACGGACAGCGACTTCCTGATCGGGAGTGACCCCGGCTCGGGGCTCGTCCTGGCCAGCCTGAGTCCCAGGCATGCCACCGTTCGGAGGCTGGGGACCCGGATGGCCACCATCACCCCGATGGCGGAGGTGGTGGACATCCTGGTCAATGGCGTCACCGCCCAGCGGGAAGCCATGCCCCTGCTCCACGGGGACCTGATCAAGATCGGGGAGCACGAACTCAAGGTCATCAACCCGGAGCATCCCGCCGGCGGTCCCGACACCCCTCCGGTCGGCGGGCGTGAGCGATTGCACGACACCATGTTCGGGGTTCGGAAGGAGTCCCTGCTGTCGCATCTCCCGGGTCGGACCCCTCCGAAGGCCGAGGCACGCACCCTGCAGGGTGAGTACAGCGGGATCATTCTTGCGGGGGTCGTTTCTGTGGTGGCCATTCTCGCCTTCTTGCTGCTCTGACCATGTTCGTCACCTGCGCGGCTGGGACGGACAAGGGCATCGTCCGGTCACTCAATGAGGATTTTCACCTCATGCGGGTGGACCGGGGGGTGTTTATCGTGGCGGATGGGATGGGTGGCCATGCCGCCGGCGAAGTGGCCAGCGAGATGGCGGTCCAGATCATCGATGACACGCTCGGGGAATTCCGGGCGTTGCCCGATGTGGAGGTGGCCGGCAAACTTTTCCAGGCGATCCAGTCGGCCAACGGCGCAATCTTCCGGCGGACCCTGGTGGAGCAGGAAAAGAAGGGGATGGGGACCACCACCACGGTGCTGGTGCTGTTCCCCAAGCGGTACCTGATCGGGCAGGTGGGAGACTCACGGGCCTATGTGCTGCGGCAGGGCCGGCTCCAGCAGATCACCCGGGACCACAGCTATGTCCAGGAGCAGGTGGACGCCGGCCTGCTGACACCCGAGCAGGCCCGGACCCACCCCTACGGGAACGTGATCACCCGGTGCGTGGGCTCCAACGAGGAAGTGGTGCCGGACATCTACTTCGGGGCGCTGGAGACGGGAGACGTGGTGCTGCTTGCGTCAGACGGGTTGACGGGGATGCTCGAGGACGACCAGCTGGCCCGGATCCTGTCCGAGCAGAGCGATCCGGAAGCCTGGATCCGGAAGATGATCGCCGATGCCAACCGGCGGGGTGGGCTCGACAATATCACGGCGATCGTGGTCCGGGTGGACTCGGTGGAAGGCCCGGCGGGGAACGGGACCGAGCCCGGGGCATAGCCGGTCGACCGCGGATGAAGCATGGGGTCGGTCTCTTGACCGACCCCTTTGTCATTTTGTCATGAGCCCTGGTGAGCAGAGGCATCTGCCCATGGTGGGGGCTCCGGCTGCGGTGGCGTCGGGCCCTGCCAGCGGACCCGGATCCGGCCAAGCATGAGCAGCAGGGAACGCTAGCCGCCAAGGCCGGCGCCCCCCCATGGGCAGACAGTCCTCAGCCCAGGAGAACCCCCGACCCAAGCCGATTCTCAACCTCCGGACCGGGCACCCCGACCAGGGTGGCCAGCCGGTCGAGACTCCGGTTTGCAGGCCCGGCCACGAAGACCCGGAGCCGCCGGGCGCTCTGGTACAGCTGGTCCGCAATCCGTGGCAGCCCGAGCTGGCCGGTGAGGCCGGCGTCGGTCAGGTGCTCCACTCCCCCGCCACGAAGCCTGAGGCGCAGGTCGACCGACAGCATGTTCTCCCGGGCCGGGAAGTCGATCAGCAGTTCACCCGGCTCCAGTCCCACTTCGCGCGCGACCTGGTCCTCCACCCGGGCCAGCAGATCGGCATCCTCCACCACCCAACCGGCCGACCTGGGGACCTCACTCGCCGGAAGATCGAGCGCCCGCTTGAAGAGCTGCCGGGAGCGGATCGCGGCGGCCATGGTGCTGCTGCCCTCGCCGATGAGGCGCTGCATGAAGGCGTCGTCAGTCAGCTCCGGGAGTTCCGCTGCCGACACCGACCCGGCGGCCACGGCTTCGCGGACCGCCCGCTTGAACATGCAGGTGGCACTCCGGACCGCGTGATGCCAGTAGACGTTGCGGTACATCTGGTACTTGGCGAAGAGCAGCGACTCCATCGCGCTGGCGCCCTTCTCGTGGATCCCGATCTCCAGTCCACCGGGGCCCTCGACCAGGGTGATCGAGGCCAGCAGGCGGTCCACGTCGAGTACCCCGTAGGGCACTCCGCACATCCGGGCGTCGCGGCTCAGGTAGTCGATCTTGTCGAGGTCGAGGGTGCCGGAGATCAGGCCCTGCAACGGGCTGCTGCTCCGGCCCTGGATCAGTTCGCCAATCCGCCGGGCGAGTCCGGGGCCGCCAAGTTCAGCCAGGACGGTGGACAGCGGGGGAGTCTCGAGCCGCGCGGCGCCAAGCGCCTCGTGGCCCGGGAAGCCGGCCTCTTCCAGGGCGTGGGAGAACGGGTAATGGCCGATATCGTGGAGCAGGGCGGCGAGCGGGACGGCGACCAGATCGGCCGGATCAATGCCGTCGAGTTCCCCACGTTCGTCCAGGATGGCCAGCGCCCGGCGGGCCAGGTGATAGGCCCCCAGGGCGTGTTCGAACCGGCTGTGGGTGGCGCCGGGGTAGACCAGGAACGCGTGGCCCAGCTGCCGGACGTAGCGGAGCCGCTGGACGGCGGGGGTGTCGAGCACGGCCAGGGCCGCACCATCCAGTCGGATGTTGTCCCACAGCGGGTCGCGGACGACTTCGAACTCGCGCTGCCGCTCGCGGCTCATGCCTTGGGGCCGGCTGCCGTGACCTCGGCGGGCACCTGGTCCACGAACGCCTTGAAGTTCTCCCGGAACATCGAGGCCAGCCTGGCCGCCTGAGCGTCGTAGGCTGCGGGGTCCTTCCAGGTGGCACGAGGGGACAGCACCTCCGCCGGAACACCCGGCACCGCAGTCGGCACCTCGAACCCGAAGACCGGATCCCTGGTGCAGCGGACGCTGTCGAGTTGACCGGAGAGCGCCGCAGTGACCATCGCCCGAGTGTGGCCCAGCTTCATCCGGTGACCGGCGCCATAGGCTCCACCGGTCCACCCGGTGTTGACCAGCCAGACCCGGGCGCCGTGCTTGGCAATCCGCTCGCCCAGCATCCTGGCGTACACCCCGGGATGGAGCGGAAGAAACGGCGCGCCAAAGCAGGAAGAGAAGGTGGCCGATGGCTCCGTCACTCCGCGCTCGGTGCCCGCCACCTTGGCGGTGTAGCCGGAAAGGAAGTGATACATCGCCTGCTCGGCGGTGAGCCGGGCGATCGGCGGCATCACCCCGAAGGCGTCGGCGGTCAGGAAGACGACGTTCTTCGGGTGTCCCGCCTGGCCGGTCGGCTCGTGGTTGGGGATGAACTCGATGGGATAGCTGGCCCGGGTATTCTCGGTGATCCGGTCGTTGTCGAAGTCGATCTCGGCGGTGGTCGGCTCCAGGACGCAGTTCTCCAGCACGGTGCCGAACCTCTGGGTGGCGCGGTAGATCTCCGGTTCGCCCTCGGCGCTCAACTTGATCACCTTGGCGTAACAGCCCCCTTCGAAGTTGAACACCCCGTTGGCACTCCAGCCGTGCTCGTCGTCCCCGATCAGCTTGCGGCTGGTATCCGCCGACAGGGTCGTCTTCCCGGTGCCCGAAAGGCCGAAGAAGATCGCCGTGTCGCCGGCGGGGCCGACGTTGGCGGAGCAGTGCATGGAGAGGATGTCCTGGAGCGGCATCAGGTAGTTCAGAACGGTGAAGATCGACTTCTTCATCTCGCCGGCGTAGCGGGTTCCGCCGATCAGGATCATCCGCTTGGCGAAGTTGAGCACGATGAAGGTCGAACTCCGGGTCCCGTGGACCGCGGGATCGGCCTGGCACTCCGGCGCGTGGTACACCGTGAACCCGGGGGCAAACCCGGTCAGGTCGGCCTGGGATGGCCGGATGAACATGTTCCGGACGAACAGCGCGTGCCAGGCATTGGGGGTCACGAACCGGACCGGGAGCCGGGTGGCCTGGTCGGCGCCGCCGTACAGATCCTGGACGAAGAGCTCGGTCTGGGCGTTGAGGTGGTCCTTGACCGCCTGGAACAGCTGGTCGAATTGTTCCGGGGTCATCCGCTCATTCCTGTCCCACCAGATCCGCCCGGTGGACTCGGGCTCGTCCACGATGAACTTGTCCCTGGGGCTGCGGCCGGTATGCGGCGTGGTGTTGACGACAATGGCCCCGCGGTTGGTCAGCTGGGCTTCGCCCCGGCGGAGCGAGTGCTGGTACAGGGCCGGGGTAGCGAGATTGGCCCAGACCTGCTTGGGGGTAAGGCCCTGGGGGGGTACGGCAACGGACGCATTCGCGTCAGGCATGACAACTCGAGGGTACACCGGCGCGGCCAGACCGCGTCACCAGAAGGCCGCCTCACGGTTCAGAAAGGGGTTTACCGGGGGTGCGCGGAGCCTGAAAAAATGGCCGATCAGGCGGTGGGATGCAACCTGGGACGGTCTGCGGATCGGGCGGGAGGGTCAGTGGCCTGACGCCCGGTGGTCGTGGCGCTGGAACGCCAGGAAATCGTGAATCGCCGCGATGGCGGCCGGGTCGGTGGTCGTGAGTCGCACCTGGCCGCCTCGCGGGAGCGTGTCGACCGCATAGCTGATCAGGGGGGCCCGCTCCGTCATGACCCCGGTCCCAGGGACCGTCTGGGCGTGGACGAACCCGGGAATCGAGAAGTCGCCAGCCCCGAACCGGGTCGCGATGTCCGCCATGTGGGCCCGGATCGTGGCGGTGCCCTCGGGATCGTCCTCCTGCCGCTGGAGCACGATCCGACCACCGTCGGGGAGCGCCTCGAAGACATGGGCGGAGGTGTACTGGTCCACCCCCATGGCGGTGGCACCGCGGGCCTGCAGGGCCGAGAAGGTCGTGTCGGCGGCGGCGGAGTCCCGGTCCGCGGTTGCACCGCAACCCACCGTCGAGACGACCGTCCAGCCCAGGACGGCGGCGATGCGCAGAGCGTTCATCTTCCCATCGTAGCGCACGGGTCCACCCGGGTGGCGGGTGGGGTCACAATCACCAGATCGTATCGCCCCGGCTCGAAGTCGGGAAGCAGACCCCCGGGGGCGGATTCCAGCAGGCCCACCACCAGCACCGAGCGACCGGGCGCGGAGCCGCGCAGCAGCCGGGGCACCGCCACGTCGGAGCGGACGTGCCCGTTGCCGGCGATCAGCCAGGCCGGGCCGTCGGCGCCGGCGGAGAGCAGCGCCCGGGTCATGGCGGCGTCCCGCACTTCCTGAGCGGCTCGCATCCCGGGAATCATCGATTCGGGGAGCTGGTTGCAGTGTCCCACGATGAGTTCATGGTCCATCGCGGCCTGCTCGGCGCTGTCGAGCGGGGTCGCCTCCAGGAGCCGCCACAGGGGCTCCGGGGCGCTCCGGGCTCCGTCTTTCACCACCGATCGCAGGGCTGCCCGCGACACCCCGCTGCCCCAGACCGACCGCCCGGACGCGATGGCGGCGTTCACGGCCGGGGCGTGGAGCGGCCACTTCCATGCCTTCCGGTCGAACCCGTTGGCGTCCAGCCAGCTCTCGATCGACCCTCCCGGGGAGGGGACCGGAATCGACGCCTCGGCGGCCGCGAGCTGCTCAAACACCACCGCGGGTGGTCGAGCCGTGGAGGCGCTGATCAGCAGGCCCCGGACCTGGTGATGGGTCGGGTTGTCGTGCAGCTCACCCAGCAGGACGAAGTCGGCCCCAGCCAGGCGTGCCAGCAGGGCAGGGTAGCTCACCGGGGCGCCGGTTCGGGCCTCGAAGACGAGGACGGAGTCCGGAAGGCCGGAGGGTGAGGGCGCGGGGGCAACCGTGGCCCCGCCACAGGCTGCTACGGCGAGGCACAGGGTCAGGCGAGGGATGTATGACATGGCGGGAACCTATCGGTCAACGGCGTTTTCCGCCGCGGGCATAGGCTCGGAGGCGCCGCAGCATCCTCCGGTCGTTGGCGTCTCCATCGCCCTTGGGTGTCTCCAGGATCTTGGGAACCGCTGCCAGCTGAGGATCGCGCATTACCTGGCGGAACGGCTCCGGACCCAGGCTCCCTTCGCCGATCAGTTCGTGGCGGTCTCGCCGCGACCCCAATGGGGTCTTGGAATCGTTGAGATGGAGACACCAGAGCTTGTCGAGACCGAGTCGCCGCTCCCACGCCTCCCAGACCCCGTCCCAGTTGTTCTTCAGATCGTAGCCAGCGCTGTAGAGGTGACAGGTATCGGCGCAGAATCCCACCCGGTCCCGTACTCCCGGGCCGATCAGCGAACGGATCCGGGCGAGGCTGCCAAAGTTGGCCCCCAGGGCGGTGCCCGCTCCAGCGGTGGTTTCCAGCAGCAGCCGCACCCCCGGAACCTGCTGCAGGCACTCGGTGATCCTCAGCGCGTTCCGCTCCTCGCCCCGGTCCTGGTCATCAATGTAGTTGCCCGGGTGCGACACCAGATCGGCCACGCCGAGGGTGTGGCACCGCTCCAACTCGTGGTGGAAAGCCCTTATCGATC
>CAYINH010000146.1:0-6903 GCA_964364615.1 uncultured Gemmatimonadaceae bacterium | reverse complement strand
CTTTGAACGGGTAGTCTCCGGCCTCCCCGAAGACCGCCAACTTGATCTGGGGTGCGCCCTGGCCGTTGGAGCTTTCGAGCGCCAGGACGGGAAGATCACGAGGTACCCTGGCGATACGGCATTGGTGTGGTTCTTTCTCCGACTGATTGATCGGCTGCAGAAGGTAGGAACTGTGCCGGCCATTGAGTGGGAGGCTTATTGTGCTGCCCTTGGGGTGTGACCCCGGTGTCTGTGCCTCGATGTCGGGAATAGATGCGCCTTCGCCAGGCCACTCACCCGTCCGCCGGTGCAGCTGGCGCTGGTACGGCTGACAACGTATCGTCCTGCACTGGGCGGATTCCACGCCGGTATGAGCCCGGTGGGGAAGGGGTTTTACCGACAAGGAAGTACCCGACGACTGCTTTCCCACGGCCGCCAGGATACGGCCGATTCTATACCCACCCCTGATTGAGTGGACTTGAGGTCGCAGTGACGATTCACAAAGCTACGTTCCTCGCGGCGATTCCGTGCGGTACCCAAGGCTGGTACGCGAGCCGGATTGATCCTGAACCGATTACTCCTGGCCTCGCGTGGCGCTTCTTCACTGGCCAGGAGATCGGTCGCATTGCTCGAGAGCAACTCGGGACCGGCCCCATGATGCCGCGAGCTCCTGAGGAGATGGCGGTGGCTGCCACGACCAGGGCCATGAGTGAGGCGGCCAACCGTCTGATTTACGAGTGCACGTTCGTATCCGGCGGCTTTGTGGCAAGAGCCGACGCCCTGCGGCGTAATGCAGGGGGGTGGGACATCATCGAGGTCAAGTCGGGAAAGGCACCGGAAGAGAAGGTCACGAAGAAGGGGGTCCAGGAGGGTGCGCCCAAGGAGGAGTACCTGCAGGACCTGGCCTACACGGTATTCGTCGCCAAGGCCTCCGGAATTTCCCTCGGCCGCTGCATTCTCATGCTGATCTCACGAGACTTTCAGTACGGCAATGGCGCCGATATCCTGGTCGAGGTCGATGTGACCCAGGCAGTGATGGCACTCGCTGAGACATTCGCCACGATGTCGGTTGAAGTCGCGGCGGCCATTAACGCCGTGGAGCGTCCGGAGCCCGTCCTGAAGTTCGCATGTCGCGATTGCTCCTACTTTGAGCTTCAGTGCATCGGCAAGGACATTCCCGATCCTCTTTTCGATCTGCCCCGTCTCAGCGAGAAACGATTCGATGCGATCAAGAGCCATGTCCGCATATCAGCCTTACCCGCTGGTCTTGACCTGACCCCTTCGCAGCAAAGAGTGGTTGCTGTCCTCCAAGGCGGGCGACCGATTGAGGCGAGGGAGGGCCTCGAAACCTTGGATGAGTTAGAATGGCCAGCGCACTATCTGGACTTCGAGAGCGTTTCGCCGGCGCTACCGTGGTTTGAGGGGTCAGGGCCGTACGACGCGATCCCTTTTCAGTTCTCCCTGCATGTCCGCGCAACGCCTAGCCATCCCCTTACCCATCGCGAGTATCTGGCTCCGATTGGTCGCGACTGGCGACGGGAGTTGGTCGAGACACTCCTCCCAGCCCTCGGCACGGTAGGTTCGGTGCTCATGTACTCCTCCTATGAGAAGCGTATGTTCAGCTACCTCGCCGACAGCTTCCCCGACCTCCGGGAACAGATCGAGGCAGTGATACTCCGGTTGTTCGACCTCGAAGCCGTCGTTAAGGACGGGTATTGCCATCCCGGGTTTCGGGGCCGTACATCGATCAAGTTCGTCCTTCCGGCCATGGTGAAGGACCTCGCATATGAGGGGTTGACGATTCGCGGGGGGGACGATGCCGCTGGAGCGTTTGCATTGATGTATGTGAACCAAACCAAGAGTGACCGGCATGATGGTGAGCGAGCCGCATTGCTGGCCTATTGCAAACTCGACACGCTCGCGATGGTGCGCGTCCACGAGGAACTGGCAAAGATCCGCGAGAAGCATCGATGAACTTGTGGGAGTCCGTTGTCCAGGAGCCAGGGACCACCGACCTTTTCCTCGTCAGCACTCGTCGCCCAGAGAGTACCAGCGGCCATGTTTGAGGATCTGAAGCGGCTGTTGGGCTTGCTGTAACGGGCCGGACCCACCGGGGGCGGCTCCCCCGCTGCCGTGGTCATACTCACGTAACCTGGTCTCCGGAAACGCCGGAGCGGTTCAGGGTAGCGGCCGTGATTGCCGTGCAGGACCGTGCCAGGTGTTGATGAACGTGCAAAGGAATGCAGTACTTCCGGATCAGGCTGCAAAGAACGATGCTATGTCGTATTGGGCTGCCGGGGTGGACCCTTAAGGGAACTGGAGGACATGCAATGCACCGGAACCGCAGTTACGCCAGCACCGACTTGGGTAGGCACCCAAGCTCGCCCCTGACGGTACCCCTGCTTGTTATGGCCCTCGTGCTTGTCTCTACTTCCTGCCAAGGTACAGTCGGCGACAACCGCACGGGCGATTGGCAAGCCCAAATTGATACCATTGGCGATACAGTGATGGTGCAGACGCGTTCGGGAAGCGACTGGGGTAGGGCGAGGCTGGAAGTAGACCTTCAGATTGGCACCCTTGACGGTCCTGACCATACAATCTTTGGAAACATCACAGGCCTCGCCGTCGGTCCGAGCGGGGACATCCTCGTCTACGACCGACAAGTCCCAGCACTCCGGCGCTTCTCCGCCGAGGGTCAGTACCTTGGTACCGTGGGACGAAGTGGTAGTGGCCCCGGCGAGTACGTGAGCAGTGATGGCGGGTTGGTGGTCCTCACCGATGGCCGCATTGTGCTCCGTGACCCTGGAAATGCCCGATTGTCAGTGTACGCGGCTGATGGGGCCTACCTGAACGCGTGGCCAATCCGAGGGGGGCGCAGCACGTCCATGCCGATGGTGCCTGCTCTGGATGGGGGGTTTTACAACCCCATCTTTGGTGGCGGGCAACCGGTGCGTCTAGTGCGATACGCACCGGATGGTATTCCGATGGATACGCTGCCCAGCCCTGATCTCGGTGTGGAGACCGCGACCGTACGCGCTGCGGTCGGGGTGGTAAGTTCAACGTGGCCCGTCCCTTTCACTCAAACGTCCTTGTGGAACCTCCACCCTGGGGGCTTCTTCATCACCGCGATGAGTGGGCAGTATGCGCTGTACCTCCGTCACCCCGATGGCCGGCTGCTGCGCATCAGCAAGGATGAGACCCCGGTGTTGGTTGCATCAGACGAGCGAGCTGCCGCAGAAGAGCGCGTTACCCGAGCCATGCGCAGACTCGACCCCTCCTGGCGATGGAACGGGGACCCGATTCCATCAACAAAGCCAATCCTCCGTGAACTCCATGCTGCGGAAGACGGTCGCATCTGGGTGCTCTTGCACCAGCCCGGCGAACGGGTGCCGAGCGAGGAACGCGACCCAGATCCTGCCGGTGGTGCTCCCCTACCGCAATTCCGTGAAGTGACGACCTTCGACGTTTTCGAGCAAGACGGTCGATATCTGGGCAGGATCACGGCGCCAGTCGGCTTTTCCACCTCACCGCGTCCAGTCTTCCGTGGGGACATGGTCTGGGCACTGGAGGAGGACACTGTCGGCGTCCAGCGCCTCACCAGGTACCATATCGTTACGGAGAAGGGCAGCGCCCAAACGGCCCATTGAGGTAGAGGGGGCGCGAACCGCTCGACTCTGGGGCGAGGCAAGGATCGTGAACGGCTGTCTAAAAGATGCGTCCGGTATTCTGCGACTAGGAGTGTCTCGATTCCTTCCATCCGCCAAACACTCGCAATCGGCGTGTTGCTCGCCCACCCACTTCTCGCGCAAGACTCGTCGTATGTGCTTTCTGGGGTCGTGAGCGATGCCGCCGGGCGTGTGATCGCAGGAGCCGAGGTCACGATATGGCATCAAGAGCAACCGATTGGGACAGTCTGGAGCCGTGAGGATGGTTCCTTCGGCCTTAGGGCCCAGCGAGGAGTGCCGGCGACAGCAGTGTTCGTACGAGCCATCGGCTTCTTCCCGCAGTCAGTACTCGTTCCTGGCCTGAATGCTGCCCTGCGAATTGTCCTGCTCCCGTATCTGCAGCCCCTCCCGGAGATCATCGTCGCCGCAGCCCGGAGGCATTGTCCGAACACCAATGCGCCTGAGGCCCACGCGCTCTGGCAGGCGGTTGCAGCCAAGTACGAAGCAACCCCCTTGGATAGAAGCCAGCACAGCAGCTTTGAAGGCTGGTTCGGGGACGTGCAAGCCAACCAAGTCGGTGGCGAAGCCGGTAAGCGTGGCGGACTCGGGTGGACAAACCGTGATGGCGGCTACCGAGTGGCTGCAGAGCGACGGATCAAAGCCACGGGGTATGCCCTCGCACTCGACCGCGATCGTCCCAACAAAGGCACCTTCCTTGACCTGTTAGATCCTGCTTTTTTTGCCTGGTGGTACCCCCGCCTGGACTTGCATGACAGCGAGCACTTCCTCCGCGACTCGTTTGGGACTCTGAGTCTGAGCGTTGCGGAGTCCGATGCCGGTGAGTGGCGCATCGCCTTCTGTTCCGTGGGCCGGAAGACTCCCGGCATCCAAGGGACGATCACGATTGCTTCTGACTCCTCTTTGCGCGACGCCCAATGGCGGTTTGTGACGCCCAGCCCCAACGAAGACGCCGGCGGCACGGTAACCTTCCTGGCACCGTCGGGCGCCATTCCCTGGCGCCACCTTCCGGGGACCTCCGTGTATTTGCGTCGCCTCGGTGGTAGCAGGACGCAATACTATCAAGAGTACCGAGTGCATCGGTCGTGGGACTTTGGACCAACTGGCCGACTCCCAAGCCGTCACTTCTCCTTCCACGTTAAAGGTGGGACAGGAAGCCGGCCAACATCTCGCTGGACACATTGACGATCGCCATGTTAACCGACAACCTGGGGAGATTGCGGCAATGACTTTGTCTACGCGAACCCGGAGCGGCAGAACGGTCGCCATCGGCTTCGCCTGCGCCGTCCTGACCCCTGCGGTCGGTACGGGCCAGACCCTGACGCTTGGCCCTGGGTTGAGCTACCGCCTTGGGGAACTCGCCACTGATATTGGATTTGTTGCACCCTCTCCAAACGGCTTGGTTGCGATTGGCGATCGGGCAGAACGGACCATTGCGATCTTTGACCCTGGCGGGCGACCAGTCTGGAGTGTCGGCAAGCATGGCGACGGACCTGGTGAGTTCAGGAGACTTACCGGGCTTGGCTGGCTGGGCGACACCCTTTGGGTCAGCGACGGTACCCTAGGTCGTGTGACCCGATTCCTGAGGGGTCGTCTCCTGTCGGCCGAGCGCTACCAGCCCCCAGAGTTGTCGGGAGGCCTCTGGACCTGGGCACCACATAGTCTGCTTGCCGACGGCACGGAGCTTCTACTCCCGTCACTCAATCCCGAGGAGTTCTTAGAAGCTGGTTCGACAGAGCTACCCCTATTCCTCATCCGCAGCGGACGGCTGGTTGGGGTCCTGACAAGTGTCGACGTCAGAGACCAGTTCATGATTCTCGACTTACTCGGTGCCCACCGTTTCACCGCCCTGCAGCCATTGCGCACCCAGGTGACGTTCGCCGTCAACCCTATTGGTACGTCGGTGGCAACGGTGTCGTGGGAAGTCAGTGAAAAGAATGGCATGCTGCTCCTTTCGTTGCTCCGGGGGCTCGGAGACACCTTATGGCACAAGGAAATGCGGTTTCTCCCCCTTGAGGTTCCCGGCCGGCTTCGCGATTCAGTGATTCCCGCCCTGTTGGCCGATGCCCGGAAGGTCCTCGGACCGTCAGAAGCGGATCTGTCGGTGATCAAGAGGGCCGTAACCCTGCCACGTTACCTTCCGCCAGTTACCGCGCTGCTTGCTGGATCCGATGGGTCGGTATGGGTACGGCGTGAGGATTGGGGGCAGTCTGGCGTGTCCTGGGAGGTGTTCGAGGGGCGAGGCACCCTCCTGTCAACACCGGATGAAATTGCCCACTTTCACCGGTTGAAATTGCGCACGTGGTCGGTGGGGACGAGCCTCAGGGCGTCGGGGCCTCCTGCGGCTTGGGCCGCCGCTGGCGGGGGGCGGGCTCGGGGGGGCCGTGGTGGCCGTGGAGCCGCTGTTGGAGGTCCGCGTGGTGGCGCATCCGGTAGCTATTGCCCCGGATGTTGACGATGTGGCAATGGTGCACCAGGCGGTCGATGAGGGCACTGGCCATGACGGCATCCCCGAAGATCTCGCCCCACTCGTCAAACCCCTTGTTCGAGGTCAGGACCGTGGCCGCGGTTTCGTACCGGCGACTCATGAGTTGGAAGAACAGCATGGCGCCGGTCCGGGTAATTGGCAGGTACCCGATTTCATCGACGACGAGCAGACTGGGGAAGACCAGGGTCTTGAGCCGCTGCGGGAGGTGGCCGGCCTGCTGGGCCTCCTCCAGCGAGGCGATCAAGTCGGCCAAGGTCCCGTAGTAGACCCGGCGGCCGCTCTGGGCGGCGGCGAGGGCCAGACTGATGGCGAGGTGGGTCTTGCCGACGCCCGGCGGGCCGAGCAGCACGACATTCTCGCGCCGCTCCAGGAAGCCCAGGGTGTGGAGGCTGTCGATCTGCTCGCGCTTGAGTGACGGCTGAAAGGTGAAGTCGAAGTCCGCCAGGGTCTTCACCGCCGGCAGGCGGGAGGAGCGCATGGCGGCGGTCAGCCGGCGGGTATTCCGCAGCTGGATCTGGGCGCCAAGCAGAGCCTCGAGCGCCGCCGGCGCGGGCAGGGCCCCACTGTCGACCTGACGCAGGATGTCGTCGAGCGCCTCGAGGGCGCCGGGCAGTTTCAAGTCGGCGAGCTGGGCCCGGAGCCGGTCGCGGAGTGAGGGGACGGCCGGGCTCATGGGGTGGCCTCCGCCAGCGCGGCATAGGCGCCGAGGGGTCGGCGCTCGACCGTGAGGAGGGGTGCGTGGCGCGGCGCCGG
>CAYINH010000145.1:0-6914 GCA_964364615.1 uncultured Gemmatimonadaceae bacterium | reverse complement strand
CGCCACCAGCATGAAGCGTGAGGGGTAGCTGAGACTGATGGCGGCCCGACTCAGCGAGACCATGCCATCTTCCAGCGGCTGGCGGAGCACCTCCAGCGCGCCGCGCCGGAACTCGGGCATTTCGTCCAGGAAGAGCACCCCTCCGTGGGCCAGACTCACCTCCCCGGGCCGGGGTGGCGAACCACCACCCACCAGACCAGCTTCGCTGACCGTGTGATGCGGGGCACGGAACGGCCGGTCGGTGATGAGGCTGGTCCCCGCGGCCAGCAGCCCTGCCACTGAGTGAATGGCGGTGACCTCGAGGGCCTCATCCAGGCCGAGGCCGGGGAGGATGGTGGCAAACCGGCGCGCCAGCATGGTCTTCCCGGCCCCGGGCGGACCGATCAGCAGGAGATTGTGGCCCCCGGCGGCCGCGATCTCCAGCGCGCGCTTGGCAGCGCCTTGGCCCCGGACGTCCGCCAGATCGAGCGCGCTCCGGCGGGTGCTGCCCAGCAACTCTGCTGGATTCCGTGACTGGGGTTCGAGCCGCTCCTGTCCAGCAGAGTGCCGGCACACGGCCGACAACGTCTCGGCCCCCCGAACCTCGATCCCCTGGACAACGGATGCTTCCGCCAGGTTGGCCTGCGGGAGAATGACGCCTCGACAGCCGGCCGCCCGGGCAGCGAGGGTGATGGGGAGGGCGCCTCGGATCGGGCGGACGGCACCTTCGAGCCCCAGCTCTCCGACAATCAGCTGATCGCGAAGCGCGTCACCGGGAATCTGACCGCTGGCCACCAGCAGCCCGAGGGCGATGGGAAGATCGAAGCCCGATCCTCCCTTGGAGACATCGGCCGGGGCCAGGTTGACGGTGATCCGCCGGAGGGGAAACTCGAACCCCGCATTGAGGAGTGCGGCATGGACCCGCTCTCGACCCTCCTTGACGGCGCCCTGGGGTAGCCCGACCGTCGCGAAGGTGGGGAGTCCGTTGGAGAGGTCGACCTCGACATCCACCGGGCAGGCCTCGACGCCGAGCACGGCGGCCGATCGGATACGCGCCAGCATGCCGTACAGTAGCGCGGCTCACGGCGGCAGCCCTCATCATTCGACCGCTCAACTGCGCCCCATCGCGCAGCTGGGCGGAAGCAGCGGAGGCCGAGGCCGGAACCCGGCCACGGTCCGTGAGGTTGTCGCGTTAGGGCACGGCCCGGATCTGTACGTCCCCGCTGAACGACTCCAGGTTGATCTCGGCCCCGCGGCCGGTCCCCAACGTGCCGGAGAGCCGTTTCCGATTCCCGCGGCGAACTGAGGCCGACGAGGTGATGGGGAGATCACTCCGGATCGAGCCACTGAAGGTGGACCCGTTCAGTTCGGCATTGGTGGTGGCCGGGATCAGGAGCTCCACGTCACCACTCAGGGTCTGGAAGGAGTAGTCCCCGCGAGCCCGGATCTGGCCCTGGTAGACCACATCGCCGCTCACGGTCTGGGCCTCGACCTCCGCGGCATCGACCCCGCGCAGGGTCACGTCGCCACTGACGGTCTGGGCCTCGAGGCTTCCCGCGGTAACGTCCGACAGCTCGACATCGCCCGACACCGAGGCAGCACTGACGTCCCCCCGAGCGCCCCTGACCAGGACATCACCCGCCACCGTGCTGACCTGGAGGACAATCCCGCTCGGGACCTTGAGGGTAAAGGCGACCCGGGTATCGCTGCGCTCGCTGTTCCCCCTGCCCCTGTCGTCATGGCCCGGCCAATCACAGTCGCCGTCGCCGGTCCGGGTGCCGGGGTAGATCACACACACTTCAATCCCGCCCGCCGTCTCGACCCGGCGGATCTCGACGTCCTCCACCCGGCCGTGTTTGCCGGCGGCCTTGACCGCGAGGATCTCCACCCGCCGACCGGTGGACGGCTCCACCCGGATGTCCCCGATGATGTTCTTGACCGAGACCTGCTTCCCCTCGGCCACGGTACCGGACCAGTGGTAGCCCGATCCCTGCCCGGCCAGGACCAGCGTGAGTGTCAGCAGCGCGATCATTGTTCCCCCCTGTTGCGTGAGCGGAGCTCGGACGGCCGGACGAGTGAGATGTCGCCGCTGAACACTTCGACCTCCATGGAAGCACTGCCATTGCCCAGCCGGAACGTCTGCCGCCGACGGCTGGTCTGCTCCGAGGCCGGCAGCGCGAAACTCGCCGTGAAGTCGCCCATCGAGGACGAGGCCCGGATCATGACATCGGCGTTCTCCGGGATGGCGATGGTCAAGTCCCCGCTATGGGTCCCGAAGTAGTAGGAGCCATTCGCCTGGATCGCGCCTTCAAACTCCACATCCCCGCTCACCGCCTGGACTTCGATCTGACGGCCGTTGACCCGCCGGAGCCGGACATCGCCGCTCACCGCCTCGGCGTTGACGTCTCCTTCGCTGTCCTCAACCCCGATCTGATCGGAGGCGGTCCGGAGCTGCATTCTCCCCTTGGCCTGCCGGACGGTAATCCCCCCGTCGATGGTAGTCAGATTGATCGACCCGACACCACCGGTCAGCCGGATGTCTCCACTGACGGTGCCGACCTTCACTTCGGCCCGGCTGCCGGTGATCGTCACGTCGGCGCTCATTCCGGAGATATCGACTGCCATGGTGGCCGGAATCGTGAGCCTGTAGTCGGTCACCCCACCAAGCCCCATCCCGGAGGAGGACCGGGGGCGGAGCCGGAGCACGGATCCCGAGAGGTCCACCTCGATCGAGGTCCGCCGGGAGTGTTCGGCGATCACCCGGACCTCGTTTCGATCCCAGGTCCCGATCACTACGTCTCCAGTCATGTTCTGGACCTGGAGTCGAGTGCCATTCGGAACCGCGAAGGTCGTGTCAGTGTCGCCCTGCTGGAGCGGGGTCAGAGCCACCAGCGCGGTCAACGTCAAAGTCATCAGCATTTCAGGATCCTCTCATGGGTCATCAGTTCAACTCTCCGTGTGGCTGGCCGCCACCGCCTGGGCGGCCCGCCGCAGGAGATCCAGTTTCCGCCGTTGATTGGCCGCGATCCAGTTCGGGAGATGGGGGCTCGCGGGATCCGCTGCCAGCGCGGCTTCTGCCTCGGAAATCGCCTGGTCGATGAGCGCCAGGCTTCGTTCGATGGTGGCCATGGTCTCGGGCGCCAGCCGGTCACGGCCCTCGTCGAGGGTCCGCTGCAGATCCGCCACTGCGGCGTGGTAGGCCTGCCCGGCCAGCAACATCAGGTTCGGGTCCCGGGGGGCACGGACGGTGGCCACCTCGGGGCTGAGGTCCACCCTGGCGGTACCCAGCGCCCACCATGCGCCGCCCGCCCCGATCGCCATCAGTCCGATCGCCGCGGCCATCCGCGCGGGGCATCCCCACCGGAGACCGATGCGGGCCGGGGTCGGAAACGCGACTGTCCGGCTCGCTTCGATCTGGCCGGCAATACCCGGCCACAGGTCCACGGCCGGGGCCTCGCCCTGGTACTCCGGGGCGGCGGCGATGATGGCGCGGAGACCCTTGAGCGCCTGTCGACAGTTGGCACAGGTCGCCAGGTGGGCCTCGAGGTCCAGTTGTTCCGGCTTGGCCAGTTCACCGTCGAGATAGCTGGACAACCGCTCGGTCAAGTCGTGTGGGGTGTTCATCGTTCAGGCCTCCAGCCGGGCGCGCAGCAATCGCCGGGCGCGATGGAGTTGTGACCGTGACGTGCCGGGGTCCACCCCGAGCATCGAGCCAATCTCGTCATGTTTGTACCCTTCCATATCGTGCAGCACGAAGACGTCACGCGCCCCGGCCGGCAGCTGCTCCACCGCCTGTTCCAGCGCCACCCGCAGGTCAGGACGGGGGGTCCGGCCCGCCACCTGCTCCAGCCCCGCATCCTCCGCCACAAGATCATCGGCCTCACCGGACTGTTCGTGGTCAACCCCAACGAGGCCAAGGTCCTCACGCGGACCCTGGTCTCGTCCTATCCCTACGACGCCCACAATCCGGGCGAGATTTCCCTGGGCAGCCACCCCGCCGAGGTCGCCGCCGGCCTCCTCACCGAGGTCCAGGAACGACTCGGCAAGGCCGGCGTCAGGGTCACCGAAGCGAGAATCAGCCACCTGGCCTATGCCCCCGAGATCGCGTCCGCGATGCTCCAACGGCAGCAGGCGAGCGCCATCATCGCGGCCCGACAGAAGATTGTCGAGGGTGCGGTCGGGATGGTGGAAACCGCCCTGGAGATGCTGTCGGCCCGGAAGATCATCGAGCTCGACGACGAACGCCGGGCGACCATGGTCAGCAACCTCCTGGTCGTGCTGTGCAGTGATCGGGCTACCACTCCGGTCATCAACGCCGGCTCCCTGTACTAGCCGGCCCCGGTGTCAAAACGCAAACCGTTTCTCCTGCGCCTGGACCCCCTGATCCACGGCGCGCTGCAGCGGTGGTCTGACGACGATCTGCGGAGCCTCAATGGCCAGATCGAATACCTGTTGCGGCAGGCACTGCTCCACGCGGGACGCCTGCCGCCGCCCCAGCGGGGACAGCCCCCCGTCCGCAAGGACTGAGAGGCCGGTGAGGGGCTCCCGGTTGCCAACCGGGCCCATCCGGGACGATGTTGTGGTGCTGTTGGTGGGGTGGCGAACGCGCCACCCTCGATGACCAAGGAGGCACCATGATCCGTTCACTACTGGCGCTGTCGCTTGCCGGGATGGTGATCGCGGCCGCCTCGCCGGCGGAGGCGCAGAAGCCCAAGCGGAACCCCGACGTGATCACCGCGGAGGAGATCGCAGCACGCTCCGACATCCAGACGGCCTATGATGCCGTCCGGCGGCTGCGCGGGGCCATGCTGCGGACCCGGCCCGGTGGTTCCGTGCTCCAGGGATCTGATCCCATCTGGGTCTATGTCGACAACGTGAAAGCTGGTGGGCCGGAGGCGCTGGAAAATATCCTCGCCAGCCAAGTCTACGAGATCCGGAAACTCTCGGCCTCGGATGCCACCACCCGGTACGGCACCGGGCACACCAACGGAGTGATTCTGGTCACCACGACCCGGATGCAACCGCCACCGGAGGCCTAGCGCCGGGTCGACAATCCCCGGTGGAGAATGGCCAGGAAGCGCTCCCCGGGGATGAAGCTCCAGTTCCAGGCCGTGTCGTAGTCGGCCAGCGGTCGTGCCGCGGCAATCTGCTCCAACGTCTTCCCCTCCCCGATCAGGCGCTGGATTCGGTCCCGCGCCGTCACCAGCATGTCCCGGTACCGCACCAGATCGGCCCGCGAGGCCAGCGGCCCATGGCCCGGGATGATTCGGGTCCGCCCATTGCTCCGCGCCAGGGCGGCCTCCACCGCCGCGATCACTCCATCGACTGAGCCACCACTGTCCAGATCAATGAACGGGTACAGCCCGTTGAAGAAGAGATCTCCCATGTGTACCACATTGGCCTCGCGGAACCAGACCACGGCATCCCCATCCGTATGGGCCGGGGCAACATGCACGGCTTCCACGGTCGCTCCGTTGAGGTGGAACGTCACCCCGTCGCTGAAGGTGACCACCGGAAGGGCACCGGGTGGGGAGGCCGGGGTGGTCGACTTGAGCAGTTGGTTGAACTGCTCGGTGCTCATCCGACGGCGGACGTTGTCGTGCGCCACGATCAGGGCTCCGGCCTCGCCCATCCGCTCGTTGCCGCCGGTGTGATCGCCGTGCCAGTGGGTGTTGAGGACGAACCGGATCCGGCCCTGGGTGAGGCCGGACACCGCGGCGCGCACCTGGTCAGTGACCGGGGCGTACTGGTCATCCACCAGGAACACCCCATCCGGGCCGTAGCTCACACCGATGTTCCCTCCGGAGCCCACCAGCATCGCGAGCCCAGGTGCGACACTCACGACTTCGAGGGGGGTCGGTGTCTGGGCCGTGGTCACGTCGGGCGAGACCAGGACCAGAACGAGGGAGACGAAGACAGCCTGAGCGCGGGTCATGAAACTCCTCCAGTCCGCCGCCAGCGAGGCAACATCCCGGTCAGAGTGGCCGCACTCCAGGCCAGCCCTGCCGGGAACAGGATGGTGGCCAATTCCAGCAGCCACCCGGGTTGGCCCAGAATCAGGCCCAGTCGATCCGCCAGGACGCTGAGCGGCCCGGTGGTGCCTCGCCAGCCAAGCAGCACGGCCCAGGCCAGCCCGGCCGCCACGCCAAGATCCCTGGGCGGTGTGGTCGGCCGAATCAGGACCAGGAGCAACGCCATGGTCGGCACCGCCCACCAGCCGAAGAGGATGGTCGCGAGGCCGAAGGCGGCGGTGGCCAGCAGCAGAGCAAGCAGGCGCGCCATGGTCATTTCGGAGTGAAGGTCCACCGCGCCACCACCCGACCGGCGGGAATGGCATCGGCCGAGGCGGGCACCAGCACGGTGTCGAGCTGGCCACTGGCCCACTGGGGAATGCGATCGGCATAGAACGGACTGGCCGGGTTGCCGGACTGGCCCCCGGGGTAGGTGGCCATGGCGCGGACCGTATCCCCGAGCTCCACCACCATGCGCCAGCTCGCCCCGTGGACTCCACGGCCCGCCGTCGGGGCGATGGTGGAGGGGCCCCCGTTGACCGGCACCTTCAGGGCACTCAAAGCCGGGAGTCGGAGCAGGTGGTTGATGTTGGCGGTGGTGACCCTGCCCCAGGCCCATCCATCGGAGCCCGGTTCCCCATGGTGGGCCCGGGCGTCATCCAGCGCCGCCGCGAGGCTGGCCCGGAGGATTGCGTCGCGGGTTTCGACCTGGTCAGCCGTGCGGCGGTCGTCCCACCAGACCGAGGTGCTGTCCGCTACCAGCTCGATCAGGGTCGAGCCCTGCGGGGTCCAGGCCGGTCGACTCTCGCCCGAACGGGTCAGCTCATCCCAGGTTCGCAGCGACAGCTCATCCATCGCCAGCTCGAACAGCACCGCCATCCGATTGTCCGGGGTGTAGTGCCGGTCCCAGGTCGCCAGCAGGGC
>CAYINH010000144.1:2231-6961 GCA_964364615.1 uncultured Gemmatimonadaceae bacterium | reverse complement strand
TCCGTCCTCTGGCTGGGGCTGGGGTACGGTATCACTCGGCTCTACCGGCCGGTGCTCGAGCGGCTGCAACTGGGGCTCGAGCGCGCGCTGGATCATGCGGAAGGCGCCGGAGCAAAGCCTTCCCGACAGCTGCCCCCCCGCACCGCAGGATTGCTCGAGATGATTTCGACTGAAGTGAGAAAGGCGCTCAAATGACTGAGTTCAAGCGCGTGGGGGTGCTGGGTGCGGGGCTGATGGGCAGCGGCATTGCCCAGGTCGCGGCGGTGGCGGGGTGTTCGGTGATGGTGCGCGACCTCGAGCAGAGTTTTCTCGATCGGGCCCGGAAGGGGATCGAGGGTTCGACCGCCAAGTTTGTGGAGAAGGGGAAGCTGGCCGAGGCCGATCGGGCTGCCGCGCTGGGTCGCCTCAGTTTCGGGACCGAACTTGAAGCGTTGACCGGGTCCGATCTGATCATCGAGGCGGTGACCGAGGACCTGGCGGTCAAGAATGCTCTGTGGAGGACTCTCGACGCCGCCTGCGCGGAGAACGTGGTCTTCGCCTCCAACACCAGTAGCCTGCCGATCGCCGCGATGGCGGCCGTCACCAACCGGGCCGATCGGTTCGTGGGGCTTCACTTCTTCAGCCCGGTCCCGATGATGCCGCTGGTGGAAGTGATCCGCACCGTGGCCACCAGTGACGAGACCTTTGAGCGCGCCATCCGGTTTGCCCGGAGCCTGGGGAAGGAAGCCGTCGCCGCCCGGGACACGCCGGGGTTCATCGTCAATCGCCTGCTGGTGCCCTACATGATTGATGCCGCGCGGGAGGCGGCCCGCGGCCTGGCCAGTATCCCGGACATCGACCAGGCGATGAAGCTGGGTTGTGGGCATCCGATGGGACCGCTCACCCTGCTGGACATGATCGGGCTCGACACCGCGCTCAAGGTGGCGGAGGTGATGTATCAGGAGTTCCGGGAGCCCCAGTTCGCGCCTCCGCCGGTGCTGCGCCGGATGGTCACCATGGGCTATCTGGGTCGGAAGAGCGGGCGGGGGTTCTATGACTACTCGGTCACTCCTCCACGACCGGTGGCGGTGGCATGAATCGGGTGGCCCGTCGGCTCACCCTGCTGCTGACCGTGGCCGTAGCCGGCTGTCAGGCCTCCACCACCCGGCCGGCATTCCTCCCGCTGCCGGAGGCATCGATTACCGACCTCCGGCTCGATGTGCCTCAGGCGACCCGGCTCCTCGCCGAGGGGCTGGCGGCCGACAGCTTCCTGATCCGGCGGGTGGAGGAGCGGGACGGCTACCTGGAGAGCGAGTGGATCCGGTTTCCGGGCTGGGAACAGGAGGAGGCCCAGGTCTACAACCCGTCGGTGACCAAGGTCCGGGCCTGGGTGGATCCGACCCACCAGTTCTGGAGCAGGGTTTCAGTGGAAGTGGTCTACCGGATTGCAGTCGATCCGTCGAGGGACCCGCGGGATTTCGAGCGAGCGATCAGCCCGACCCACACCCTCCACCAGCGGGTGGCGGCGGTTCTCCGAGTCCTGGCCCTGAAGTATGGAGATCTGGTGGAGGAGAAACCTGGCGCTACACCACGTACGCCTTGACCCAGGCTTCCAGCTGAGCCAGATCCACCACCGCGTCTCGACAGGGCCCCGCCGGCAAGTGCATCGTCAGTCCCAGGACCGGCACCCGTCCCGCCACATCGTGCAGACCACTGACCATGTCGCGTTCACAGGCCACCGCCACGACCGCGCGCGGGCGGCGCTCCTTGATCACCCGGCGCGCCAGTTGGCCCCGGGTGGCCACGAAGACCGGGACGTCGTATTTGCCGGCAATGCCGAGGACTCCGTCCAGGGTGTCGCGGGAGAGGCAGCGGGGGACCAGCAACAGCAGTTCCCCCTGGCTCACCTTGCGGCCCCGCATCGTGGCCAGTCCGTTGAACACCTTGACGGAAGCGTTCTCGACCCAGTCCCGCCGGCCAAAGACGTCGGCCACCCGCGACGTCAGCCGCATCAAGCGGAGGAAGGGGCCCCGTTCGGCCAGCCGTTCGGGGAGCAGGGGACGGTGGATGGCGAACGACAGGGTCAGCAGGATCCACCAGACCCAGGCCAGGACGACCACCACCCCGAATCCGAGGGTCACGGTGGAGAAGGCCCCCGGGACCAGGCTCTCCAGGTGAGGCCGGAGGAGAAAGAGGGCCCCGGCCAGCAGTCCCAGGGCAATCGCGGTGGCGCCCGCGGACCAGACAAAGAACAGGGCCGGCGGGGAATCGAAGTTCCCGCCATTCGGGAGCGGAGTCCCATCCCACTCGTCCCACTCGTGGCCGAGGCGACGGTCGGTCTCGAGTTGAATGAGTTGGGCCTTGGGGCGGGCGGTCATGAGGCAAACATACCCCGGCGCTGGCTTGGGGGATACGGCCCCGGGACACCCTGCCACCCGCTGTCAGCCGAAGGCTAGATTGCCTCGTGCCCCGCTCTGATCCAACCCACCCGACCCAAACCAAGGCCGCCGTCGCCGCGCGCCTGCAGCCCGGCTACTCCGAAGGAGCAGGGATCTACCGGATCGTGCCTGCTTCGGCCATCCCGATCGATACCGTCAGGACCCTCACGTCACTGGTGCGCTCCGCCCCGCTCATCCCCAGGGGGGCAGGCTCGGGAATGGCAGGTGGGAACATCGGTAGCGGTATTGCCCTCGATCTCACCACCCTGCGGGATCTCCGGATCGATGCCGAGTCGCGCCGGATTGCCGTCGGTGCCGGGGTGACCTGCCGTCAGCTCAACGAAGCCGCCGCCAGCTACGGCCTCCGCTTCGCGCCCGAACCCTCCAGCGCCGGATTCGCCACGCTCGGCGGGATGACCGCCACCAACGCCGCCGGTGCCCGATCCTTCGCCCACGGGCCGATCCGGGACTGGGTCCTGGGCCTTTCGATGGTGACTTCCGACGGCGAGGTCTGCACCCTCGACGCCGGATCGCCCCACAGTACCCCGGACTGCCAAGCCCTCCAGCGATTCAACAGCCTGGTGGTCCCGGCGCTCCGCCAGGCCGCCCCGCTCATCCTCGACCGCTTCCCCAAGGTCCGGAAGAACACCGCCGGCTATGGGCTCGACGCCTGGCTGGAGACCGGTTCCCCCCTTGACCTCATCATCGGCTCGGAAGGCACCCTTGGCATCATCACCGAGGTCACCCTCCGCCTCGAACCGATCCCCCCGGCCACGGGCGGGCTTCGTGCCGCCGTGACTGACGATGCTGCCCTGACCGCTGCGCTGGAGATCCTCCGCGAGTCGGGCGCGGTCGCCATCGAGTTCCTCGACCACACCTTCCTCCGGTTCGTGGCCGACACCGTCCCGGAAGCCGACCGGGACGATGCCCGCCGCGCTCACGCCCTCCTGCTGGTCGAATTCGAGGGTAGCACCGGTCTGGTGGCCGAGCGCCTGGCGAAAGCTGCCAAGGCCCTCGAGCCGGTCGCGACCGGCATCCGGATCGCCAATGAGGCCACCGAGCTCGACGCCCTCTGGGAGATGCGACACGCCGCGAGCCCCATCCTCGCCCGACTGGCCGACGGCGGCCGGTCGATGCAGGTGATCGAGGACGGCTGCGTCCCCCCGGAGCGGTTCGCCGAGTATCTCCGGGGCATCCGGGCGATCACCCGGGAGGAGGAAGTGGACGCGGTGCTCTTCGGCCACGCCGGTGACGCGCACGTCCACGTGAATCTCCTTCCTGATCTCCATCGCGCCGGCTGGGAGGACCGGCTCCGCCGGATCTTCCGTCGCGTCACCGATCTTCAGATCGGGCTCGGCGGGACCACCGCCGGCGAGCACGGCGTGGGCCGACTCCGGTCCACCACCCTGGAACAGCAGTATGGCGCCGAGATCGTGGGCCTGATGCGGGCCGTGAAGGACGCCTTCGACCCCAGAGGGATTCTGAACCCCGGAGTGATCTTCCCCGAGCCCGGCTGGGACCCGATCAGTCACCTCAAGGTGGGGGATGACGCCGAGCCGATTCCGCCGAAGATCGCGGCCGCGCTCAGGGAGATCGAGATGACCGGGGGCTACGGCCGGAACCGGATGGAGCTGGCGAGGGACTTGGCATCCGGCTGATGGCTTCCGGGTAGCCCCCGCCGGGCCGGGTGGTATCTTCTACCTATCATGCGGCAATACCTCGACCTGATGCAGCGGATCCTGGACACCGGTCACCCCAAGGCCGACCGGACCGGGACCGGCACGCTCAGCGTCTTCGGCCACCAGATGCGGTTCGATCTGGCCGACGGCTTCCCGATGATCACCACCAAGAAACTCCACCTCAAGTCGATCGCCCATGAGCTGCTCTGGTTTCTCCGGGGGGAGACCAACACCAGGGCGCTCAACGAGGTCGGGGTCCGGATCTGGGACGAGTGGGCCGACGCCGAGGGCAACCTGGGACCGGTGTACGGATACCAGTGGCGCTCGTGGCCGAGGCCCGACGGCACCGCCGTGGATCAGATCACCGAGGTGGTGGAGGCGATCCGGAAGACCCCCGATTCCCGGCGGCTGATCGTGAGCGCCTGGAATGTGGCCGACCTGCCGAAGATGGCGCTGATGCCGTGCCACGTGCTGTTCCAGTTCTATGTGGCCGATGGACGGCTGTCCTGTCAGCTCTACCAGCGATCGGCGGACGTCTTCCTCGGCGTGCCGTTCAACATCGCCTCCTATGCCTTGCTGACGCTGATGATCGCCCAGGTGACCGGATACGCTCCGGGTGAGTTCATTCACACCT
>CAYINH010000144.1:0-2221 GCA_964364615.1 uncultured Gemmatimonadaceae bacterium | reverse complement strand
ACTCAGGGACACCGATACGCCGCGATTGAAGAGAATCGGCGATGCCCACCTCTACCAGAATCACCTTGAGCAGGCCCGGCTCCAGCTCTCCCGGGAACCGCGCCCCCTGCCGACCATGGCGCTCAACCCCGAGGTCAGGTCGCTACTCGACTTCCGATTCGAGGACTTTTCCCTGTCGGGCTATAACCCCCACCCCCACATCGCGGCCGCGGTGGCGGTGTGATCGTCTCGCTGATTGCGGCGGTCTCGGACAACGGCGTGATCGGAAGGGATGGCGGTCTCCCCTGGCGGTTGCCGGACGACCTCAAGCACTTCAAGCGGCTCACCCTGGATCACACGATCATCATGGGGCGGAAGACCTGGGACGAGGTCGGCAGGCCGCTCGTCAACCGGCGCAATGTCGTCGTGTCACGCAATCCCGGATTTCAGGCACCAGGGGCGACGGTGGTACCGAGCCTGGAGGAGGCTCTGGCGCTGGGCGCCACCGAGCGACAGGTCTTCGTGATCGGGGGAGGGGAGATCTACCGGCAGGCGCTGCCCCGGGCCGACCGACTCTACCTGACCGTGGTGCACGCCACGGTGGAGGGCGACACGACCTTCCCGCCGTACGGGGAAGGGAGCTGGGCGCTTGAGTCGGAGGAACACCATCCCGCCGACGATCGGCACCCGCATTCCTTCACCTTCAGGGAGTACCGCCGGCTGCCCTCCTGAGCAACAGGACCCACTGCACCCCGACCAGCAGGACCCCCAACGCGAATCCGATGGCTCCCAGCTGTGCCAGCCAGGGAACCGTCCGGACGATTCCGGCGCCGAGCAGGATCACCCCCATCGAGAGACAGCCCACGGTCGCCCAGCCGAGTCCCACCGATGCGAGCGTGCCGGTCAACGCTGCCCCCGGCGGCCGGCGGCCTCGGCCGATCACCAGCGGGATGATCAGCCGGGGGATGATCCGGTGCATCACCCCGAGCACCACCAGGGTGAGCCAGCCGGCAATCGCCAGGACCGCGTAGACGATCCAGGTCCGTCCGAACCCGGCGTCGGTCGCCAGCAGTTGAATCCCCAGGCCGAAGGCCACGGCGTACATCACCACCGCCGCGATGAGGAGGCCGAGCGCCGGATCCGGGCGGCGAACCTTGCGGTGGCGGATGTAGCTGACGAGCACCACCAGGTGGGCCGTGACCGCCGCCACCATGAGGCCGCCACCGGCTTGCATCACCAGGAGCCACCCCGCCAGGAGGCCGGTGCTGTAGACCAGCAGCCCGATGGCCACGAGCCAGCCGATGGCCCGGAGCATTTTGTCATGGGCTGGCGGCGCCTGGAAGAAGGCCGGCAGCATGCGGCTTCCGATGCCGACGATGGTCAGGGTGCCGAACCCCAGGACCCCAAGGTGGAAGTGGACTGCCAGCAGCGCCTCTCGGCCCACCGTCCACCAGCCGAGTCCGCTGCCGATCCGGGCGAGGGCCACCAGCATGGCGGCGCCCAGGGCCGAATGACCCAGGGAGACGAACGCGCCGACCTCGCGGTTGCGGACGGCGCGGCGTCGGGCGGGGATCGTGTTCAACGATCCCAGGGCCACCCCGCAGAAGACCGTGACCCAGGCCACCGCCTGCCAGGCGGGTCGATAGCTCCAGAGTGCGGTCACCAGGAGCAGGGCCCCGGCCTGCAGCAGCCAGAACCCGGCCAGCGCAACCCCCCATCGTCGGATCGGGACCCCCATCACCGCCGGGATGAACTGGTGCAGCGCGCCGAAGACGGCGGAGACCAGGAACCCCAGGGTAAAGGCATGGGTGACCGCAAACACCCTGGGCGAGAACCCGTTGCCGGCCACCAGATCAGGGGTGACGGCGATCAGGCCCACGCTTCCGATCGCCAGCCAGAGCAAGGCGACGGCGAAGTAGCCGAGCGGGAGGGCATGGTTCGTCTCGGGGCCGGCGCCGTGCTGCGGCAGGCCGCCGCTGGTGGGGATCGTCATGTCGTCAGGTCCTGTCAGAAGGTGGCGCGGCCCAGAGCCCTCGGGGATTGCCGTAGCGCAGGGCCCGTTCGACCGCCGCGACGTACCGTTCCCAGTCGCCGACCAGCTGGGGCAGTCGCTGTCGGCCCTGGCCGGTCAGGGTGTAGAACCGGGCCCGCCGTCCGTGGTCGGACGCCCCCCACTCCGATTCGATCCAGCCTTTGCGCTCCAGCCGGTGAAGCACCGGGTAGAGGCTCCCCTCCTCCACCG
>CAYINH010000143.1:0-6978 GCA_964364615.1 uncultured Gemmatimonadaceae bacterium | reverse complement strand
AACTCGGTCCGCAACCGGTTGTCGGATGTGGCCAGGGCTCTCTTGTAGATCCCGTCATCGGCATCCTTGATCAGAATGGGGTCGTTGGACCGCGAGTCGTCCCGGAGTGAATCCCGGGTGGTACTGGAGTACTCTCCCACCACCCGGAAGAAGATGGAGCGGGTCAGCTGATACTCGATCCTGAGCCGGGGAATGTGGGTGCTGCGCACCGAGCTCCCGTCGCTGCTCCGCAGGTAGGATAGCAGCCGATAGGTCCCGTCCAGCCGGAGCTGGCTGGTGGGCCGGAATTCGAGGCTCTGCTCCAGCGCAAAGATGGACGACGCCGACCATTCGTCATAATTGACGTCGCGACCCACCGTCAACTGAGTCCGGAACGACAACGGGCCGAGTCGCGGCGAGTCGACCGACAGCCGGAGGTCCAGGTTGTCCAGCTTGGGCGTCCCGGCGAAGGCCACCGTGTCCACCACCCCGCCCTGATGCCGCTCCACCGCATAGTCGGTGAAGAGGTCGGGGTCGTAGCGGGATCGCTCGATGATCCCGGTTGCGGTGGCCCGCCAGCCACCCTTGAGGGTCACACTGCCGGTCAGAAAGAGATTCTGTTCCAGCAGCCCGCGACCCTCGATGAAATCCCGATAGTCCCAGGCACCGCGGAGATAGACGGAGAGGTAGGTTCGCTCGATCGTGGCCCCCCGGGCGCCATAGAGGTTCAGCGAGTGGACCAGGCCGGTCGAGACCAGGCCGTGCCGGGAAATGAACCCGGTCGAGGCCACGAACTCGTCGCTGATGCCCGAGAACGAGTAGCTCAGGCCGAAGGTCCGGCCCGAGCGCTGCAGGCTCGCCTGCCAGAGCGGGGCGGTGGAGCTCTCCTCCCCGTCGCGGGTGTAGCTCCCCGCCACCTGCGCTGTGGCAGCCCAGATCCCGCCCAGCACGATCCGGGCGTCCGCCCCGGCCACCCGGTTGGTAAAATCGCCGTCCGTCCGGTTGGTGAAGACCACCCCGAGCTTCGACTGACTGCCGAGGTCGCGCTGCAGCCGGGCGGCGGCGATCAGCGGATGGTCCTCCCCTGAAATCGAGGTCTCCGTCGCATCCACCGCCACCAGGAGTCCGACGTCAGTGCCGGACAGTTTGCCCGTGGTTTTGGCGGCGGCCACGGGGGCCATGATCCGGCGGGTATAGATCAGACTGTTCGGGGTATTGAACTGCTCGCTGCCATCCAGAAAGAAGGGCCGCTTCTCCTGGAAGAAGAGGGCTCGGCGCGGGTCATCCACCACCTGGCTCGCGTCCGACTCGATCTGGGAAAAGTCGGGGTTGGCGGTCCCGTTGATCGTCAGGTTCGGGGTCACCCCCCAGCGGAGATTGCCTCCGACCTCTACCGCACGGTCGGTTTCCCACCCGGCACTGCCCTCACTCCCGGCCGCCAGGGCAGTCAGTGAGGGGTTGATGTCCATCACCAGCCCCCGCTTGAGCTCGGTCAGCCCCAGCAGGGTTCCGGACTGGGCCAGGAACGACTGACTCGCCCGCCGGGCGGGGACCCAGGATTCCTCGTGGCCGGTCTGCTGGACCTGGCGCACGACGTGGAGCCCCCAGTCCTGCACGGCGCCCTGCTGGTAGCGCAGGGTCTTGAAGGGAATCTGGATCTCGACTTCGTAGCCGTAGTCGGTAATCCGGCCCCGCGAGCGGAAAAAGAAGTCCGGACTGGTGTCGGTCCGACCCCGACCCCCACCACCTCCGAAACCGCCGCCGCCGCCACCGCCCCCTTCGGTCAGGACCCCATCGGACTGGACCCCGAGAGGGTTGACCCCGAAGGCCATCGCCTGGCGACCATCGTTGTAGGTGCCCAGGAAGATCTCGATCTGATCCTCGTTGGAGAGTTTGTCCCGGTCGGCCAGGGTCGCCCGGACGGTGCCCGGCGGCGCGAAAGCGCGGATCCCGAAGTAGATGGCCGTCGAGGAGTACCAGACCCGGATCTCGGTTTCGTGCTGCGCCAGCCGCCCATCCGCAGGGGAATACTGGGAGAAGCCCGTCAGCCGGGCCGCGTGATCCCAGACGGCCTCGTCGAGCACCCCATCGATGACGATGGTTGCCTCGGCTCGGGGTGGGGCCAGTCGCAGGTTTCCGGCATCACCCCGGTATTCCGGACCAACGGAATCCGCGGCGGTCAGCAGCAGGGCGAGGATCAGCAAGTAGAGAATACCTGAGCGGCGGGAGCTAATTGCCGGGGCATTTGACCCGGCGGACTTTCACCTCAAAGTCGCGTTCCCCGGCCGGGGAGTCGTCCTCGAGGCGGACAATCATGTTCCCGTCGCTGGTCCGACGATACATGATCCGCTTGGGGAACTCCTTCCGCAGGTTTTCCCAGATGACCACTTCGTCGATCAGGGTCTTGAGCGCGAAGGTGTCCGGGGCTTCACCTTTGGACTGGGCGATGAAGGCGGTCAGGCTGTCGGTCTTTTCGATCCGGGTGAACTCCCAGTTGGTGGCCTCGTTCTTCTTGAGGTACCGGGTCACCGCCAGGAGCAGGTTGTTCGAAGTGGAGGTCCAGTTCTCCTCCACCACGGTCCCGTCATCGGGCTCGCCCTTCCAGCACCCCTCCATGAACTTGAGCTTGCCGAGGTCCTGAGCGTCTGCCCTGGTCGTCCCCGGCGATCCCAGCAGCACCAGCCCCAGGGCCAGGCCGCCCGCCATCCGTCCCAACAGGTCCTTCGCAGTCATCGGTGCTCCATTCCAGTATTCAGACATCCGGACGATACGGCCATCCTGACGCACCCACCGTCAGCTTTCCCATACGGACGAACGACCACCCCCGTTGGACCACTCAGGGCGTGACGATCTCCCAGGGCGGGAGGGTCTGCCACCGTCCCCGGGTGAAGTCCGGGATATCCACCGGGCGGCTCCGGTTGGCGACCGAGGCTTCCGAGGCGGCCGAGACCGCCGAGAGGGCGGCAGCGTCATAGACTGACATGTCGGTGGGCAGCCCCTGGCGAAGACAATGAATGAGCCGGTAATCCTCCAGAAAGTCCATCCCGCCGTGCCCTTCGGTGCTCCGGGTGGCGGCTTCGAACTTCCACAGGGGGTGCTCGTAGTCAGGGAGCCACTTGGCGGCCTCGTCCCAGCGATGCTCCTCGCTCTTCCCCTCCACATGGACCCGATCCGGGTAGCCTTGGAACAGCCCCTTGGTGCCCTCGACCAGGTGGATCCGGCTATAGGGACGGGGCAGATTGGTGTTGTGGCCGACCAGGATGGTCTTTCCCTGCACCGTCCGGATCAGCGAGACGTTCACATCACCCAGGGCGTACCGCTCGGCCCGCTCGGGAGCGTCGGGGGGAAAGTGCTCCCGGGCCCAGGCCTGGAGACCACGGGACGGTCCGCTCATCGAGACGATGTAGTCGAAGCGGTCACCCCGGTTGATGTCCAGGCAGTTGGCCACCGGCCCCAGGCCGTGGGTCGGGTAGAGATTGCCGTTCCGCCGGATGCTGTGCGCCCGCCGCCAGAGCCCTTCGCCCTCGGAAGAGAACTTGATCTCCCGCAGGTCGTGCAGATAGCCGCCCTCGGCGTGAAGAATTTCCCCGAAGACGCCCTGCCGGACCATGTTGAGGACCATCATCTCCATGCGATCGTAGTTGCAGTTCTCCATCATGACGCAGTGCTTCGCGTACTGCTCTGCCTCTTCGACGAGCTGCCACGCCTCCTCCATGGTGACCGCTGCCGGCACCTCGGTGGCCGCGTGCTTTCCGTTCCGCATCGCCGCGACACAGATCGGCACGTGCCACTCCCACGGGGTGGCCGTGTACACCAGGTCCAGGTCCTCGGTCTCGCACATCCGGAGGAAATCGGTCGGACCTCTGGTGAAGAGCCTGGGGGCCGGGTGCCCCGCCCCGGTCAGGATGTTGGCGGCCCGCACCGCGTGCGCCTCCACCACATCACATACCGCCGTGATCCGTGCCCCGGCGATCCGGGCCAGGTTCCGGACATGCACGGTTCCCATGCCGCCGACCCCGACAAAGCCGATCCGCACCTGGTCCAGTGGTGCCGCCGCGAAGGGACCTGGGCCGAGCGCCGGTGCCGGTGCCGAAGGGCCCCGGCCGGGGGCACACCCGACGGCGGCAACTCCCAGGGCCATCGCCCCGGCTTGCAGCAGGTCGCGGCGGCTGAGATGAGGCGTGGTTACGGAGTCGTCTGACATGCGCTACCTCAGCTGGTGAACTGGAGCCCCATTCGCAGAGTCGTGTCGGTCTTCTTGATGTCCGTGAGCCGCTGCCGCGATTCGCCTGCCGCCAGGTTCAATTGGCATCCAGGGTCGAGGTACAGTGGGGGCACCGGGTGGCAGCCAAAGAGACCTGGCTGGTGCAGAACGGGCACCCCCTGGTGGTCGACGGAGGCGCCACGGCGGGGCCCTGAACCCGGTTCATTGCCCGCACGACCATGAAGATCGCCACGCCGACGATCAGGAACTGCACGACGGTGTTGACGAAGGCCCCGTAGTTCCAGGTCACCGCCCCCGCCTCCTGGGCCTGGGCCATGGTGAGGTACGGTGCCGGAGTCGCGCCCTCCTTGAGCACCAGGAAGAGGTCCTTGAAATCCACTGACCCCAGCAGCAGGCCCAGCGGGGGCATGATCAGGTCGTTGACCAGACTGGTGACGATGGAGCCGAAGGCGGCTCCGATCACGACGCCGACCGCCAGGTCCAGCGCATTCCCACGCATGATGAACTTCTTGAACTCGGCAAGCATCGTCCTGCCTTTGACTTGAGGAAGAAGGAGCCACCATCGGGCGGATGACATAATCTAGCAGCCCACCCGGACGACCCAACCCCTGCATTTGCTTGACACAGATGACCATACATCCTATTATCCGGATAAGCAGATGATTACTGAACTGGCTCGCCGGCTCACCGACCTGGCCGACCCGATCCGGGGCCGGATTCTCATGGCGTTGCAGGGCCAGGAGTTGAGTGTGGCCGAGTTGCAGGACGCGCTCCAGCTCCCCCAGTCCACCGTCAGTCGCCACCTCAAGGTCCTGGGTCGCGGGGACTGGGTGGCCTCCAGGGCGGATGGCCCGTCTCAGCGGTACCGGTTCACCGGACAGGTGATGCCCTCGGAGAACCGCCGGCTCTGGCAGGTCGTCCGGGACGAAATGGCCGGCAACCCCGAGATGCTGGCCGACCGGGAGCGGGTGACCTCGGTCCTGGCTCGGCGGCACGAGCGCTCGCGGGCGTTCTTCGCCTCCGAAGCCGGCCGATGGGATCGGTTCCGGTCGGAGCTGTTCGGGACCCGTTTCGAGCTGCAGGCCCTGCTGGGCCTGACCGAGCCGGACTGGGTGGTGGGAGACCTGGGCTGCGGCACCGGGCATCTGGCGCTGGCCCTGAGTCCTTTCGTCCACCGGGTAATCGCGGTGGACGAGTCGGCGGCGATGCTTGAGACGGCACGGGCCCGGGCCCCCGGCGCGGATAACATTGAATTCCGCCAGGGAGAGCTGGAGTTGCTTCCGATTGCGGAGGCGGAACTCGACCTCGCGGTCATGGCCCTGGTGCTCCCCTACGTTCCCGACCCCGGCCGAGTCCTGGCCGAGGCCGCCAGGGCGCTGCAGCCGGGGGGGCGGTTTCTGGTGGTGGACCTCCAGCCCCATGACCGGGTGGAGTATGAGGAAACCCTGGGTCATCTCTGGCGCGGCTTCGGGGCGCCCCAGGTCCTGGACTGGTTGCAGGCGGCGGGGCTGACCGGCGGTCGGGTGGTCCCCATTGGCCCGGACCCAGCCACGCGAGGTCCGGAGCTGTTCGTGGCCTCAGCCCGGAAATCGGGCTAGAATCGACATCGCACGACTACCCCGGGGCCACGGTCCTGGACGACCACAAAGGACATCCCAATGAGCAGCCCGACAACGTTCGTGCATCCCTTCACCACCTCCCGCGACGCCGGGTCCGAGCCGTTCAAGGTCCGGGACCTCGCGCTGGCCGAATCGGGGCGCAAGGAAATCCGGTTGGCGGAAGACGAGATGCCTGGACTGATGGCCCTCCGGGGAGAGTATCGCGGTCACCGGCCGCTGGAGGGCGCCCGGATCATGGGGTCGCTCCACATGACGGTACAGACCGCGGTCCTGATCGAGACCCTGGTGGAGCTGGGGGCCGACGTTCGCTGGGTCTCCTGCAACATCTTCTCGACCCAGGACAATGCCGCGGCGGCCGTGGTGGTCGGCGGGGGGACCGTGGACCACCCGACCGGGGTGCCGGTGTTTGCCTGGAAGGGGGAGACCCTCGAGGAGTACTGGTGGTGTACCGAGCAGGCGCTGCGGTGGCCGGATGGCGGGGGGCCCACCCTGTTGCTCGATGACGGAGGCGACGCGACCCTGCTGGTGCACAAGGGCGTGGAGTATGAGAAGTCGGGGGTCATCCCGACCTTCAACCCCACCGAGGATCCCGAGGAGTGGGGCGTCATCCTGGACCTGCTGCGGCGGACGATCGCCAGGGATCCGTCGGGCTGGACCCGCGTCGCCGCCGAGATCTGCGGGGTCTCGGAGGAGACAACCACCGGGGTCCACCGGCTCTATGAGATGATGCGGGACGGCAGCCTGCTGTTCCCGGCCATCAACGTCAACGATTCGGTGACCAAGTCCAAGTTCGACAACATCTACGGTTGTCGCCATTCGGTGATCGACGGTCTCAACCGGGCCACTGACGTCATGATCGCCGGCAAGGTGGCGGTGGTCTGCGGCTTCGGTGAGGTGGGCAAGGGGTGCGCCCAGGCGCTTCGCGGCCAGGGGGCCAGGGTCATCATCACCGAGATCGACCCGATCTGCGCACTGCAGGCGGCGATGGAAGGCTACGAGATCAATACCGTGGACAACGTGGTGGGTACCGCGGATGTGTTCATCACCGCGACCGGCAACCGGGATGTGATCACCGCGGCCCACATGGCCCGGATGAAGGACAAGGCCATCGTCGGGAACATCGGCCACTTCGACAACGAGATCGACATGGCGGGG
>CAYINH010000142.1:0-6987 GCA_964364615.1 uncultured Gemmatimonadaceae bacterium | reverse complement strand
CCCGTTCGGTCGCCGGGGCCGCCGAGATCCTGACTTTAGGGGTATTGCCTCGTTTCCATCGCCGGGGGATCGCCCGGGAGCTGCTGAGGGAGTTGTTGGCCCGGCTGGGTTCGGCGGGGGTCACCGAGGTCTGGTTGGAGGTCCGGATCTCCAATTGGCCGGCCAGGACCCTGTATGAGTCCAGTGGGTTCCGGGTGGCTGGCATGCGCCGTGCTTATTATAGGCTTCCAATCGAGGATGCCGTGGTGTACCGGCTGGTGCTTTCCGGCGACGCGTAGAACCGTGCCGGAACGCGTATCTTTGGTTGACAAAACAACTTACGGTTCCTATACTCTGCCGGGGTTCGCCATCATGAACCTGGTTTTTCACCCCGGAGGTCACCGTGAGCCGCAGCCTGAACAAAGTCATCCTTATTGGCAATTTGGGGGCTGATCCCGAAGTCCGCAGTACTTCGAACGGGTCACGGGTCGCCACCATATCCCTTGCCACGAGCCGGGCCTGGAAGAATCAGGCCGGCGAAAAGCAGGAAAAGACCGAGTGGCACCGGGTCGTCCTCTGGAACAACCGAGGCAGCACGCTGGCCGACGTGGTCGAGCGGTACTGCAAGAAGGGCGACAAGGTGTATGTCGAGGGGAGCATCGAGTACCGGACGTGGCAGGACCGGGAAGGTCAGACCCGTTACACCACGGAGATCTCGGCGCGCGAACTGATCATGCTCTCCAGCCGTTCTTCCGAAGGCGACGATTCCTATTCCGGCTCCAAGGTGGCGGCCAGCGCCCCGCCGGGGAAGGACGAGTCCTTCGGTGATTTCCCGGAGGCCCTTGATGGCGAGGACGACGACCTTCCGTTCTAGACGTTCGCTGCTCGGTCTGCTGAGCCTGGCCTTCGCGGTCGCGCCGGCTCAGGCCCAGCAGGCCACCCGCGCCGAGACCCATGTGGTGCGGAGCGGCGACACCCTGTGGGCGCTGGCGCGCCAGTATCTCGGCGACGCCTTCCTCTGGCCTCAGATCTTCCGACTGAATACCTCGGTGGTGGAGGATCCGCATTGGATCTACCCCGGGGAGGTGCTCCGTCTGGTCGCCGCCGAGGGGGTCAGCGCGGTGCCGAATGAGGAGACTCCGGCTCCGGCCGCTGAGCCCGCTCAGGAACCGGCCGCTCGGCCACAGGAGCGCCAAGCGCCGAATACCGAGTATCCGATGCCCGAGTTCGCGCAGCGCCGGGCGCTGCAGGCCTCCGAAGCGCTCACCAGCTATGTGGATATGCCCTACCAGTCGCTCCGGCCCGGCGAATTCTACTCGTCCGGTTTCCTGACTGAGGGCGCCACGCTGCCGTTCGGCCAGCTGGTCGGGGCGGTCACCCCTCAGCAGATCCGGAACCTCAGCGAGCGGGCCTCGGTCACCCTCAACACCGTGGTTGGGGTCCGACCGCCTGCCGATGGCAGCTACGCGGTCGGTGACAGTCTCCTGGTCGGGATTCGAGGGCCGGAATACGTTGGCTACGGGGTGGTGGTGGTCCCGACCGGCCTGGTCATCGTTACCGGGATGAGTCATGAGCAGTACCTGGCCCGAGTTGTGGCCGTGTTCGGCCCGATGCGCAATGGTCAATTCGTGCTCCCCGCAGAGCGGTTCAGTGAGGGGCCTGGTCAGCGGGCGGTTGCCCTGGAAAACGGGGTGGTGGGTGAGGTCATCGGTGGTCGAGACCTCAAGGAACTCAAGCACCCTCAGAATGTCATCTTCATCAACCTCGGCCGGAACGATGGACTCCGGGCAGGGGACGTGATGGAGGTCCGGCGCCGGCCCGAGGCCCGAACCCGCTCGGCCGATCTGGTCGACGAACTGATGGCGACCGGGCAGGTCGTGCGAGTGGGGGAGCGGACCGCGACGGTCCTTCTCCTGACCGTTGTCTCGCCGGACATCGCGCCGGGAACGCCGGTCCGGCAGGTGGCCCGCCTCCCGAACGGCCCCGATCGCTAGGCTGCCGGGTTTCGAGGTGAAGCAAACCGCCGACTGGGCGTCTCCCTCCCAGTCGGCGGTTGGCTTTTCGGGGGTCTGGGCATAGGCCGAACTCGATGATTGCCCTATGTTTAGGGGTCGTCGGCCTGGGGTTCAGCCGGCTGGAAGTTCCCTCACTACTGGAGCAACGATGCTGCAGGCCGAGACGGCCCAATTCACGTCCACCATCGACATGGTCCTCAACGCCTCGGTCGAGACCATGATCGTCCTGGTCGTCATCGGGGTAATGTCCCTCGCCTCCTGGTTTGTGATCGGGCTCAAGTGGTGGCAGTTCCGCCGGATCAAGGGGCAGGGGCGCCGGTTTTTTGCCGAGGTCGGAGGGCACCCGGGCCTCCGGGAGGCCTATCGCGGTGTCATGAAGCTTCCGCCCTCGCCCTTCAGTCGGCTGTTTCGCGAAGGGATCACCTTCTACAGCGAACTGCGGCCAGGGGCGATCGGGGACGGGCAGGCCGAAACCCACAGCCTCTCGGATTCTCAGCTCGAGGCCCTGAAAATGGTACTCGACAAGGAGATCGCCTCGGAGCGCGACGAGGTGTCCCACTATGTCCCCTGGCTGGCGAGCATCGGCACCGTTGGTCCGCTCATGGGGCTGTTGGGCACCGTTCTGGGGGTGATGCAGGCCTTCTTCGGGATCGCGGCGAAGGGGTCCGGCAACATCGCGGCGGTCGCCCCCGGGGTGGCCCAGGCACTGATCACCACGGTCGCCGGGCTGGCGGTCGCGATTCCTTCGGTCATGGCCTACAACTATTTCGCCACCCGGGTGGCCCGCTTCGAGGGAGACCTGGAGGGGTTCGGCGCCGCCCTGATCGGCTGGATGGCGCGGGAGCGGTTGCTCTAGATGCTCGGCGGGCATGGGCGTCGTGGCGGCCGGCGACCGCCGCCGATCTCGGCGGATATCAACGTGGTCCCCCTCATGGACATCGCCTTCGTGCTGTTGCTCATCTTCATGATCACCGCCCCGATGCTCCAGGGCGGGGTGGACGTCCAGCTGCCCAGGGCGGTGGCCAAGCCGCTCTCCACCAAGGAGGGGCTGATCATCTCGGTGGATCGGGCAGGCCGGGTCTTCGTGGACAAGGACGGGATGAGCTTCGACGAGTTCAAGGCGGGCTTCTCGTCCATCATTGCCCGGCGCCAGCCGAACGGGGTCTACCTTCGGGGTGACGGGCGGGCTCCCTACGAGGCGGTGGTGCGGGTCCTCGCCGTGATTCGCGAGTCCGGGATCTCGGACGTCGGTCTGGTGGCGGAGGACGATCGCCCGTGACCGTCGGACTGGGGTACGCCGACCACCAGGACGCCACCGTCGGCCTGGCCTGGACGATGGGGATTCATGCTCTTCTCGTCGGCGGCATGCTCTTCGCCACCCGGCCCTCCCTGCGGCAGGCGACCGTGTACGCGGTGAACCTGGTCGCGGCTCCGGCTCCCACCACGGCGCCGAGGGCCGCTCCCGAGGCGCCCCCGCGTCCGGTGGAGCGCACCGCGCCGGTGGATCCGCCCACCCGGACCGCCAAGCCAGCCCCGCCGCCGACCAGGACCACGCCGCAGCGGAAGACTGAAGCCCCGGTCCGGACCGCCAACCCGGTGACCCCGATGCCGGGGGAAACCCCGTCCACCGGGAGCGACGTGGCCAATGTCAGCACTCCGGGGGTGGAGTTTCCCTTTCCCGAGTATCTCCGCAAGGTGGTCAACGAGATCTACAAGCGGGGGCAGCGCCCGATCGGGATGCAGAACCTGAGAACCCAGGTGGAATTCGTGATACTGCGAGATGGCACGGTGCAGGGCATCCGGATCGTGAACCGCTCCCGGAACTACTCCTTTGATCTCGGCGCCCAGGGCGCGGTGGAGGCGGCGGGCAACGCGGGTGCGTTCGGCCCGCTCCCCGAAGGGTTCCGGGGTGAGGCCCTCTCCATCGCCTTCTGGTTCATGCCCAGGAGCACGCCATGAGCCGCGGTGCGCTGGTCGGGATCCTCGGGGTCATGGTGGCCGTGACGACCGCTCGGGCCCAGGACACCACCCGGGTCGACCTCCGGCTGCTGTACGACAATCCCCGGGTCCGTCCCGGGCTGGTGGTTCTTCCGGCCGCTGGCCTCGACTCGGTCCGGGCGATTCTCGAGCGGGATCTCGACCAGAGCGACCGGTTCGAGATGATCCTGCTGCCCTCGGTCATGCTGCTGGCCCAGCCGGGTCCCCTCAACCTGGCACCCTACCGCGCCATGAGTGCGACCCTTGCCCTGGAGGTCCAGCTGATTGGGGGCGGGCTGGTGACGGCCCGGCTCTATGACGTGGCCTCGGGCCTGGTCCGGATGGAGGGTACTGCCGTGCTGAACCTGGCCGGCGTGGGTGAGGCCCGGATGGCGATCCACCGGCTGAGCGATGAGGTGGTCCGCTGGGCGACGGGGTCTTCCGGGATCGCGGCGACCCGGCTGCTCTACGTCTTTGACAACCGGGTCTGGACGGTGGATGCCGACGGGTACGGGGCCCGCCCAGTCACCGCCGCGGGCCGGACGGCCTACTCCCCAACTTGGCATCCCGACGGCCGCCGGTTCGCCTTCACCGAATTGTACGACGGCCACGGGTCGGTGGTCCTGCAGACCCTCTTCTCAAGTAATCGCATCCTCATTCCGACGACCCAAACCACGACCAACATCACTCCCGCCATCTCGCCGGACGGTCGGAGCATTGTCTTTTCAAGAGGAATGGACCGGGCCGTCTACGCCCTGCATCAGGCGAACCTGGCCGACCTCTGTTGCGTCGAGCGATTGACCGTCGGACGGTTTGCAGAAAACCTCTCGCCTACGTATTCTCCCGATGGGCGGCGCATTGCCTTCGTCTCAAACCGGGCCGGCAGTCCACAGATCTATGTGATGTCTTCGGACGGGACCAATCAGGAGCTGCTGGTGCCGTTCGACTACGGTGTCACCGGAGGGTCGTTCGCTCCCGATTGGTCGCCGGACGGACTGAAGCTCGCGTTTCATCGGGCCATGGCTGGCGGCTTCCAGGTCCTGGTGTTCGACCTGACGACGGATCGGGTACAACAGGTGACCTCTGAGGGCCGGAACGAAGATGCGTCCTGGGCGCCTGACAGTCGTCACCTGGTGTTCTCGTCGAGTCGAGCCGGAGGTCGTCAGCTCCACATTCTGGATCTTGAGACGAGCCGCGTGCGTCGGGTTCCGTCGCCGGGCTATGCCCAGTTGGCAGCATGGTCGCCCCGCCTGAGGGGCGCCCCTTGAGTCATACCATTCCGGAGAGTGTTCAGTGACCAAACTGATTGCGGTTCCCGTTCTCTTCGTGGGTCTCGTCCTGGTTGGCTGCAGCAAGAAGCCGGAGCCTGAGGTGGTGCCCACCCCGGTCGAGCAGCCGGTGGTTGCGATCCCGACCCCGCCGCCTCCCCCGCCCGTGACCAATGAGCCGTCGTGCGCGTCGATCATTGAGAACATGGGGACCGAGCTCGGCGCGCTGGTGCACTTCGACACCGACAAGTTCGACATCCGTCCGACCGACGCCGCCACGCTCGACCGCAAGGCGCTGATCCTCCAGTCGCACCCTGCCGTGCGGGCCCGGCTCACCGGTCATGCGGATGAGCGGCACACCGCCGAGTACAACCTGGTGCTCGGGTCGAAGCGCTCCGAGTCGGCCAAGGACTACCTGGTGGGGAAGGGGATCGACCGGAACCGGATCGAGACCGCCACCCTGGGTGAGACGGCGCCGATCGATCCGGGGCATGACGAGTCCGCCTGGTGGCAGAACCGGCGTGCCGAGTTGACGGTGATTGCCGGCCGGGAAACCCTCGCCTCGCACCTCAGCCGCTGCCGGTGATCGCTCGCACCACCGCGACCGGTCTCCTGACCGTGCTGGTGGCCGGGTGTGCCACCAAGGGGGCCGTCCGCCGGGTGGAGACCGAACTGCTGGTGGTCCGGACCATCATGGTCCGGCAGGACTCCGCCCGGGCCGCCGAGTTGGGCCGGGTCATCGCCCTCCAGCAGCGCACCTTGGACTCGCTGTCGTCCACCCGCGACGCCATCCGCCAGGTGCGGAGTGACCTGGGTGGGGAACTGGTGGCGGTCCAGCAATCGCTGGTCCAGATCCAGGAGCTGACCGGCCAGAGCCAGCGGCGGCTGAACGAGCTGCGCCGTCAGCTGGACGACCGGACCGAGCAGTTCACCGCTGTCGACAGTGGTCCGACCCCGATCCTGCGGCCGGATACCGGAGCGGTCGTGGCCCGGACGCCGACGCCGGATCAGCTCTTTCAGGCCTCGCTCCGCGAATTGCAGCGGGGCAGCAGCAGTACCGCCCGGGCCGGGTTCCAGGAGTACCTGCGGACCTATCCGACCCATTCCCAGGTCAGCGCCGCCCTCTATTGGGTGGGAGAGAGTTTTGGTCGGGAAAGCCCCGATTCGGCCCGGACGTACTACGAGCAGGTGGTGACCCGATTCTCCACCTCACCCCACGCCCCGAGTGCGCTCTACAAGATCGGCCTGCGCAGTGAGGAACGCGGTGATCGCGGGGCAGCCAGGGCAGCCTACCAGCAGGTGATCGCGCGGTATCCCCGTTCCGACGAAGCGGACCTCGCCCGGCAGCGGCTGGCCACGCTGCAGCCCTGATCTCCGCCCTCGGCGGCCATGCGGACCCCAACCGGTGAGATGCCATTCCTCGATCACCTCGAGGAGCTTCGGCATCGTATTCTCAAGGCCCTCGGCGCCCTGATCGTCGGATTCGGGATCGGCTTCTGGCTGGTGCAGCGGTACCAGCTGGTCGCCCTGCTCAAGATCCCGATCGAACCCTACCTCCCCACCGGCAAGCTCGCGGTGCTCAGTCCCACCGATCCGGTGATGATCGTCTTCAAGCTGGCCTTCGTGGTCGGGCTGGTCCTGGCCTCGCCGGTGGTGATCTGGCAGCTCTGGTGTTTCCTCTCCCCGGCGCTCTATCAGAAGGAAAAGCGGACCCTGCTGCCGGCGCTGTTCGTCGGACTGGTGCTCTT
>CAYINH010000141.1:0-7101 GCA_964364615.1 uncultured Gemmatimonadaceae bacterium | reverse complement strand
CCACCCTCATCGCGGCGGCCGTTTCAAACCTGGTCCGGCTCGGGTTGGTCGCCGCGTGGTACCGGATTCACCCGTTCACCCGCTACCACGGGCGGGCGGTGGTGGCGGCTCTCGGCGCCATGCTCCTGGTGGTGGCGGTGCGCGGGATGCTGCCGTCGTTGCCCGGACCGTGGAACGACATGGTGGTCGGTGCGGGCTTCCTGATGATCTATCTGGCGGCCCTCCGGCTGGCCGGCCTGGCACCGGGCGATCGGGACGCCGCCAGCCGGTGGGCAGGCCGGGTGGCCCGCGAGTTCAGGCGGTGGTGATCCTGCCCGGCGCCCGGAGGTGGTACCAGGCCCGGACCCCGTGGGCGGCAGTCGTAGCCGCGCCCCACAGACAGAAGTGCACCAGGGCCGCCGCCGGCTGGCGGGCCAGCCATCCCAATCCGAAGAACCAGATGTAGATGTTGCGCCGACCGCCAACCAGTCGAATGGCGCGGTCCATGGGGGCGAGGGTATCCAGGTCGCGGCCGAGGCGCTGCTTGACGATGCGGCGGATGAGCCGGTCCACCAGGTCTGATCCGACCAGCAGGGCCACCCATCCCGCCGCAGTGGTCAGAGTGCCGGTCCTGACGAAGTGCCACGCCAGGGCCGCCCACCAGGATGTCTCATAGAGCCAGTCGGCGTGATGTTCCCACCGCCCCGCTTCGGTGGTCTCCACCTTGACCCGCGCCTGCTTGCCGTCCAGCCCGTCCATGACTCCGACCCCGAGGGCCAGGAGGATGCCCGCCCCGAGACGGCCGCTGGCGAACAGGGCCGTAGCGCCCCAGGCGAGCAGGTTGGTCAGCAGGGTCAGCTGGTTGGGGGTGATCGCGGTGCGGCAGAGCAGCCGGATCAGGCGGTTCTCGATCGGGGCGTGGACTAGCGCGGGAAAATCCAAGGTTCCCTTCTGGGCCGAGTCAATGAGAGCCGTCTCGGCCGCGGCCCGGGTCAGGTCGGATGGCGCCGGCATCCAGAGCGGCCGGAGTGTCCGACGCATGGCATCGAGGTAGGGGTCCAGTCCGGCGACGTCGATCACGGGAAGCAGTCCGCGATCCACCGCCGTGACCAGGGACTCGCGATAGGCTCCCGCAGGAAAGCCGGGGAGGCCGGCCTGCAAGACCGCGGGGCCGACCACCGCTCCGCGGGTGGTTCGAGGGGCCCCGTCGAGCAGGCCAAGGGGGCTGAGCGGGGGTCGGGAATCGACCAGCGCCGCCGGGGCCTGGCACCGGGCCAGTTCCGCCAGCAGCCGGGCGTCATAGAGCCCCTCCCCGGGAACCACCAGCACCAGCGCATCGGGCGGTGTCCCGGCCAGCTCGCGACGCAGCCCAGCCTCGGACAGCAGCCGCTCGGCCACGATGGCGACCCGCACCGCCAGGGCGGGCCGGGCCGGCGCCGGGGCGGTCAGTTCCCGGGTCGCTTTGGGGTCGTCGGAGGCATCAAGGACGATGGCTTGGTGGAATCCGAGGCGCTCGGCAATCCGGAGAGTCCGCTCCACCATCGACACGCCGCAGAGACGGTGATGGGCCTCCGGTTGGTCCGTGAGGATCAGCAACTCCATGGCAGGGCTACCACCGGGATCGGGAGGGAGAGAGGGCAGCGGCCGGGCAGCGGTTCGAGCCACCGAAACAAGGCGTTGCCGGCACGGTTCCGCAAGACGCCCGAGCGCCATCCGACTGTGCTTCAGATCGCCTGGCGCTATCTTTGCCTGGTCTCCTTCGGGAATCCCGCTCATGCTCGTCGGGCTGTTCCTTCTGACGCTGGCCCAACCTCCCGGGGTGCGCGATGTACTGCTCGCCCCGGGCGAGACAGTGCGTGCGACCATCGTCGGGGTGGGTCGCCCCGTGGTGCTGGTGCCGGGCCTGCTGGGGTCGGCCTTCGCCTTCCGCCGGATCATCCCGCCGCTCGATTCCGCCGGCCTCCAGGTGATCGTGATCGAGCCACTGGGGATCGGCAACTCCTCACGGCCGAAGGGGGCGGACTATTCCCTGACGGCACAGGCTGGCCGGGTGGCGGCGGTGCTGGACACCCTTGGGGTGCGTGGGGCCATCGTCCTCGGGCACTCGGTGAGCACCTCCACCGTCCTCCGACTGGCGCTCCTGAGGCCGGACCTGGTGTCGGCGATCATCGCCGACAACGGTGGGCCGGAGGAGGCAGCCGCCACGTCTGGCGTCAAGCGCACCGCGAAGTTTGCCATCCTGCTCCGGATCTTCGGGGGGCGGTCGCTGATGCGGAGCGAGTTGCACAAGGGACTGCGGTTGACGGCCGGCAACCCGGAGTGGATCACCCGGGAGGTCGTGGACTGCTACGGGGAGGGGGCGGAACGCGAGCCCGGGGCGGTGCTCGACGCCCTCCAGGGCATGGCCCGGGCCCGGGACGAGCCGCTGGCGCCACGGCTGGGCACGATCGGCGTGCCGGTCCACCTCCTGGTAGGGGGGGCGCCGAGGGGGAGCGGCCTCAAGCAGTCCCTCTCGATGCTCATGCAGGATCGGCTCCCCGACTTCGCCGTGGACACGGCGCGGGGCGCGGGCCTCCATATCCATGAGGAGCAGCCCGCAGTGGTCGTCCGGGCCTTGCTCGACATGGTGGCCCGCGTCGACCAGGACAGGCTATGAGCCAGGCGGGGTTCAAGGCCGACTATCGGGCCGTGGCCAAACCAAGGGCGGTCGAGGAGTTCGGGGACATCTACCTGATTCGCCCGTTGGGTTTCCTGCTGGTGGGGCTGTTCCGGCGCACGCCGCTCTCGCCGACCGCGGTCTCGGTGCTGGCCATGCTGGCGGGGTGGTGGAGCGCCTGGTACTACTTCGAATCCCAGCGCGGCGGGATGATCCCCGGATTCGCGGCCCTGGGAGCCGGCGCGCTGCTGCTTCATTCCGCGCTCGACAGCGCCGATGGCCAGCTGGCCCGCCTGAAACGGATGCATACCTCCCTGGGCCGGATTATCGACGGCCTCTGCGACAACCTCGTCTTCCTCGCCATCTACCTGGCCATCGTGGCAGGCTACTGGGAACGGACCCCGGAGCATCACCTGGCGGTGCTGGTCCTGGCCGTCCTGGCGATCGCCTCGCATTCGGTCCAGGCCTCCCTGGTGGAGTACCAGCGCAGCCTCTACCTCCAGACCGTTCATCGCAACGGGGATCTCGCCGCATCGAAGCCCGAACTCCTCAAGGAGTCGGCGTCGCCCGGACTGGTGGTCACGGCCATTCGCGGGCTTCATCGGGCGTACTATCGTCAGCAGCGGATGTTCCTCGCGTCGACCGGACGGCTGGAGGAGTGGCTGGAGCGGTGGCAGCTGCGGCACCCGCAGATGGCAGGGGAGTTGGCGCTGCGGTATGAACGGAGCCATCGAGCGCTGCTGCCGTGGTGGGCCTGGCTGGCCCCGAACTCGCATAAGGCCGGCGTCGTGGTGGCCTCCTTCCTGCCGGTCGGGAGCGGCTCCTTCTGGGCGAGTCTCGGCCTGGGCTGGTACCTGGTCTACACCGTGGCGCTCAATCTGCTGGTGCCGGTCCTCATCCGGTCGCAAGGCAGGGTCGACCGCCGGCTGGAGGCCGAGCTCGGCTCTCTGAAGCCACCGCAGCCGGTGCTGCCGATCTGACGGGCTTGAGCCGGGGGGGCGGGTCGTGGACGTGCGGGCCGGAGATACGACTGCAGTCGACCCTCCGCCGGCGGTGATGATCTCACAACCGGGACGAAAACCAGGGCCCCTTGCGCAAACAGGGGGAGGAGTCCAGATACGCGGGTTATGGCGCATACACATCATCCGGGCGCGAGAGCCCGCGCTAGACAGGAAGGTGATGCGGGGTGTATCGTTCTGATACAGGGCCCGGCGGCTTGCCAGGCACACTTGCGAGGGGAAATGGCCATCGTCCGCAACACCATCGAGTCAGGCAAGTTCAACAAGAGGGCTGAGTTGCCGTTCGAGTTGCGATTGAAGGACTTCGAGATCGCTATGCAGGATGTCTATGATTTTTTCCACGACGTAAACGTCGGTCTTACGCAGCGCGGGCTCGAGAGATTGGATGACATGCTGCGAGCTGCAATTATGTCTGGCCTACTCTCAGATATGCTCACGGCCAGCCTGGCAAAGCACTCGAGAACCTTGTCTGAGAACCGGTACCACAACGGCCATCCGGATTTGGTCGTGAAGGGCGTATATCCCGAGAATAGGGTCAAAGCTGGAATCGAAGGCGTGGAAATTAAGACCACAAGGAAAAGTGGCGGTGCCGTGGACACCCATGGGGCGCGGGATCAGTGGATGTGCGTCTTCGTTTACCAGGTTGACGTTGAAACCGAGCCCGCGCGAGATCGAGCGCCAATGAGCTTCACCGAAGTCTATCTGGGGCAAGTCAAGCGTGCCGATTTTAGGCGCAATGCGAGGGGTGAGTTGGGCACGAGGACCGCGACGCTCCATCGAGAAGGAATCGAGAAGCTGAGACGCAATTGGATCTATAAACTCAGCGAATAGTCTGCGCCATTGCGGAACGCAGCAAGCTTAGGGATGGCACGCTTCGCCAAGCTGAAGAAGTGACTGTCCTTTTCAATGCCAATACTCTGATACCCGACGGCCTCTGCGGCCGCCAAAGTTGACCCCGAACCTGCGAAGGGGTCGAGAACAAGGCCCTCGCCGAGTGGGAGTACTCCTCGAACCACCTGACGCAGAAAGGCTTGCGGCTTCAGACTCGGATGCGGGGCGAGCACCCGTTCTGACTTATTCGTTGGTGCAGAGGCGATAACATCCCCGAAGGGCCGCTCTGCTGAGGGCCGCCTAAACCCGCCAGTTCTCCATTTCCGCAGGTTGTCCTGAGCTCTGCCCTCCAAAGGTTTGCGAAAAACCAACCACGGTTCCCACATAGCGCGGGGCATCACGCTCACGGATGCAAACTCTTCGTGCGCCGCCTTCGGTCGATCTCCGCCACGCATGGTCATCACGAGGCGAACAATCTCCCCTCGACGCTCCAGGCCGGCACGAGCGAGCGCTCCGGAGACGACGTACGATAACAGGGGATTGCTCGCGACCACCACGTTTGCCCCCGGCACGAGGGCTGGGCTCAGGACTGTTGCCCAATTGGAGAAGAATTCATAGAGCGCCTCAATATCCTTCGGCGTGAGTACGGTAAACCTTGGGAGAGGCGACCGCTTGGTGCCGTCGAAAGCCGGAGGAATCCGCCATACCCCACCTTTTCCACTCCGGAGCTTTGCCTGTTGCTCCGCCGAGTACTCGAACAATCCATATGGGGGATCCGTGACTACCGCGTGCACGCTGTTTAGGGCTCTAGACTGGAGCCAATCGATGCAATCGGCGCAATGGAGTGTGGCACGATTGAATTCAAAGGCAGCAAGGGAGTCCGACCTCTGGATGCGGTTGCCGTTGGTTGGTGCGAGGGGGTTCTCTTTCAGCAAGTAATGCCCCCTGCCCTTGCGCGCAAAGAGGTACGGGGTGTTCAAGCGCAGATAGGATCTAATTGACGAGGAAGGGGCCCGTCCGATTCTCTGCGTGACGCGACGTTCAATTTCAGTAAGGGGGGCACCCTCCGGGACGGAGGCGAGGACAGCAATGATCGCGTCGCGAATCTCTCCGGGCCGACGCTTTATTGCCAAGTGCACGTCTCCAGAAATTGACTAACGCCAATCTAGACGTCTGGACGTCTTTGCGCAAGTTCCCTTTGAAGGTGAATCCAGGCTTGGGTAGGAAGGTTGCGAACGGCCGGACGGACGAATGCGCCCTAACGCACGTTGAGAGCGCGCATTCCTCAGGAGGTCTTGCTAGAAGTTATGACTGGGCTGGCCCCCCGCGAATCCGTGGGTTAGTTCCCGAGGGTTCCGGGTACCAGAGCCACAGGCGACCATACCAGCTGTCGCCATCACCAGTCGGAGGGCCCGCCCATGTCCAATATCTACGTGGGGATGGATGTCCACCAGCAGTCGATTACCCTGGCCGTCCTGCCGGCGGACGCCCCGGCCCCGACCGAGGTCGCCCAGGTCCCGAACGAGGAGCGGGCCCTCCGCCGCCGACTCGACCGGCTCGCCGCGGGCGGCCCGCTGCGCGTCTGCTACGAGGCCAGCGGGGCCGGGTTCGTCCTCCATCGGGCCCTCACCAGCTGGGGCCATGCCTGCACGGTCATCGCCCCCTCCCTGATCCCCACCAAGCCCGGGGTCCAGCGGAAGCACGATCGCTACGATGCCGTCCAGTTGGCCCGGCTCTTCCGGGCCGGAGAACTCACCTCCGTTCGGGTGCCCACGCCCGAACAGGAGGCGCTCCGGGACCTGGTCCGCTGCCGGGAAACCGTCCAGCGGGAGTTGCTCAAGTCGAAGCACTACCTGCTCAAGTTCCTGACCCGCCGGGGGCTGGTCTACCGAGCCGGCAAGCACTGGACCCTGGCCCATCTCGCCTGGCTGGAGGCCCTGGCCCACGACGCCTCCCCGCTCACCGGCAATGACCGACTGGTTTTCCGGGAGTACTGGGCCCTGTTCCAGTACAAGCGGGATCGCCGTCTCGTCCTCGACCGGGAGATCGCCGCCCGAGCGACCGACCCGTCGGTCGCCCAGGCAGTGGGCCGGCTCCAGTGCTTCCGGGGGATCCAGGTCCACTCCGCCATGGTCCTCGCCACCGAGATCGGTGACTGGCGCCGGTTTGCGTCGGCCGGCCAGTTGATGGCCTATCTCGGGCTCGTCCCCCGGGAACATTCCAGCGGTGGCCGGGAGCGGAAGGGGTCGATCACCAAGGCCGGCAACGGCCACTGCCGCCACGTGCTGGTGCAGGCGGCCTGGAGCTACCGCCATTGCCCCAAGGTCGCGGCCGCCCTCCGCGCCCGACAGCGAGCCCAACCGGCGACGGTGGTGGCGCACGCCTGGAAGGCCCAGCATCGGCTCCACGCGCTGTTCCGCCACCTGGCGTTCCGGAAACAGTCCGGGATTGCGGTGGTGGCGGTGGCCCGGGAGCTGGTCGGCTTCCTCTGGGCCGTGATGCGCGACCTGGAACCGGCAGCCACGGGGGCCGGGTGAATGGCAGGAGACGGCGGGGGCCGGGGCACGATCTGGGGGGAACCCTCGAGAGCCGTTATGCGGTACGGCGCAGCCCAAC
>CAYINH010000140.1:0-7175 GCA_964364615.1 uncultured Gemmatimonadaceae bacterium | reverse complement strand
TGCTGAAGATGGGCACCTACGGCTTTCTCCGGTTTGCCATCCCCTTCTTCCCGGGAGTGGCGCTGGGTCCGGTCGTGAGCCAGGTGGTGGTCACTCTCGCGGTGGTCGGCATCGTCTACGGGGCCCTGGTCGCGATGGTGCAGCCCGACATCAAGAAACTGGTGGCCTACTCCTCGGTCTCTCATCTCGGTTTCATGATGCTGGGGATCTGGGCCGGCACCGTGGAGAGTGTCCAGGGCGCCCTGATGGTGATGATCGGCCACGGGCTGTCGACCGGGGCGCTGTTCTTCCTGGTCGGAATGCTGTACGAGCGTCGGCACACCCGCGAGATTGCCTCGTTCGGCGGTTTGGCCCGGGTGCTCCCGGTCTTCTCCCTGATCCTCACCGTGACGGCCCTCGCCTCCATCGGACTGCCGGGGCTCAACGGGTTCGTCGGAGAGTTTCTGGTCCTGCTGGGCAGCTACCAGGCCTACCCGATGGCTACCATCATCGCGACCACCGGGGTGATCTTCGCCGCCGGCTACCTGCTCTGGGCCCTGCAGCGGATGATCTTCGGTCCGCTCGACCATGAGGAGAACAAAGACCTGACCGATCTCACCCGCCGCGAACTCGCGGTCCTGCTGCCGCTGATCGCCGGGATGATCTGGCTGGGGCTGTACCCCCGTCCGGTGCTCGACCGGATGGAGCCGGCCACTCGCCACTATCTCGAAATGACCACGGCGCCCACGCCCGGTGCGGTCACCGCGGTCCAGCCACTGGGCATCCAAACTCCCACGGAGGCTCGGTGAACCTCGACCTCACCTCCCCGCTGGGCGTGACCCTCGGGCTGCTGCCTGAAGCTGTCCTGACGGTGGTGGCATTGATCGCGCTGCTGAGCGCCGCTTGGGGGCATCAGACCGTGGGACACAGTACCCGGGCCGGCTGGCTGAGCCTGATCGGGGTACTGGGCGCCGGGGCTGCCCTGGGGTGGCTCTGGGCCGGGGGTGCGCAGCCCTCCGGGACACCGCACATGGTGGCGCTGGACCCGTTCCGATTCGCCGCGGGGGCGCTGATTCTCCTGGCGGCGGCCGCGACCATCCTGCTGTCGCTCCGGTACCTCGAGCGGGAAACGATGCTCGCGCCGGAGTACTATCCGCTGATTCTGTTCGCCACGATCGGGATGCTGCTGCTGGCGGGTGCCGACGACCTGATGGTCCTGTTTCTGGGCCTGGAGGTGATGTCGATCGCGGTCTATGTCCTGGCCGGGTTCAACCGTCGGAGCGCCCATTCGGCGGAGGCGGCCCTCAAGTACTTCCTGATGGGCGCCTTCGCCTCCGCCTTTCTGCTGTACGGGATTGCCCTGGTCTACGGGGTGACTGGGACGACGAGCATGACGACGGCCTCGATGGCGCTGTCCCGCGGCCAGCTTCCCCTGATGGGAGCGATGGGACTGGGGATGCTGCTGATCGGCTTCGGGTTCAAGGTGGCCGCGGCGCCCTTCCACATGTGGACCCCCGATGTCTACGAGGGCTCGCCCACACCGGTGACCGGTTTCATGGCGACCGGGGTCAAGGTGGCGGGCTTCGCCGCCCTGGCCCGGCTGCTGGTGATCGGATTCCCGGCGGCGGCCGAGCAGTGGCAGCCGGTGGTGACCGGGTTGGCGCTCCTCTCGATGCTGGTCGGGAATCTGATTGCCCTCAACCAGCGGTCGCTCAAGCGGATGCTGGCGTACAGCTCGGTGGCCCATGCGGGCTACCTGCTGGCGGCGCTGGTGACGGGGAGCTCGCTCGGGGCCACCGCCATGCTGGTGTATCTCCTCGGTTACACCCTGACCTCCCTGGCGGCCTTCGGCCTCCTGGCCGTCCTCGGGCGGGATGGGGAACGCGAGGTCACCCTCGACGGGATTGCCGGCCTGGCCACCCGCCGACCCTGGCTGGCCGCGGGGCTGGCGATCTGCATGCTGTCGCTGCTCGGGTTCCCGGGGACCTTGGGCTTCATCGGCAAATGGCTGATTCTGGTCGCCTTGGTCGGCCAGCAGCAGTACCTGGTCTCCATCGTTCTGGTGCTGGCCAGTCTGGTGTCCGCGGGCTACTACCTGCCGGTCATCATGGCGAGCTACATGCGCCCCGCCGGCGAGCGGGCCGGTGAACGGGAGTCGGTCCTCGCGGGGCCCGCACGCCTTACCGTCGTGGTGGCGGTGGCCGTGGTGCTGGTACTCGGCGTGTGGCCCACTCCGGCGATCGATCTGGCGCTCTCCAGCGCCGGGTCACTGTTCCAGGGACTGGTCGCCGGCATCCACGCGACCATCCGATAGGGGGCGGGGGAGCCGATGCAGGTCCCCAGCGCGATCTTCCGGCAGTACGACGTGCGGGGACTGGTTGGCCGCGAGTTGACTCCGGCGCTGGCCCGGGCGCTCGGCCAGGCCTTCGCCAGCGAGGCCTGGAACCGCCTGGGGCGCATCCCGAAGCTGGTGGTGGGCCGGGACAACCGACCTTCAGGCCCGAACCTCGCCCAGGCGATCCGGGACGGGATGGCCGCCACCGGCGCCGTCGTCCTCGACATCGGCGAGGTCCCCACTCCGGCACTCTACTACGCGGTGCACTACCTCGCCGCCGACGGCGGGCTGCAGGTGACCGGATCGCACAATCCCCCGGAGTTCAACGGTTTCAAGATGGTACTGGGCGGCGGTTCGGTGCATGGCGAGCAGATCACCGCGCTTCGCGAGGTGATCGAGGGGGAGGCCTGGCGCTCGGGGACCGGGTCGATCGAACCGGTGGCGGGAATCCTCGAGTCGTATCGCGCTGCCATCGTCAGTCGCCACCAGTTGGCCCGCCCGGTTCGGGTGGTGGTCGATTGCGGGAACGGGGTGGCCAGCCTGATCGCAGTCTCCACCCTGGAGGCCCTGGGGGCCGAGGTGATCCCGCTGTTCTGTGACAGCGACGGGACCTTCCCCAATCACCATCCCGATCCCACCGTGCCCGAGAATCTCACGGACCTGATCCGCGCGGTGGCGACCCACCAGGCCGAACTGGGGATTGCGTTTGATGGCGATGGCGACCGGATCGGGGCGGTCGACGAACACGGCAGCATCGTCTGGGGGGATCAGCTTCTGGTCATCTTCGGGCGGGACCTGGTGCGACGGATCGGCCCCGGCTGCCCGGTCATCTTCGACGTCAAGTGCTCCGATGTCCTGCCGCGGGCGCTGAAGGCGGCTGGCGCCCGGCCGGAGATGTGGAAGACCGGTCATTCGCTGATCAAGGCGCGGATGAAGGAGCTCGGCGCCCAGTTGGCGGGGGAGATGAGCGGCCACATGTTCTTTGGGGGGGATTGGTTCGGGTTTGACGATGCGCTGTTTGCCGCGGCCCGGCTGCTCGAGATCACCGCTGCTGGTCCCGGTGGAATGGCCCGCCTGCTGGCGGATCTCCCGACCACGGTGGCTACCCCGGAATTGCGGGTGGACTGTCCGGATGATCTGAAGTTCGGCATCGTTGAACGGGCGGCCCATCACTTCGCAAAGACTCACGAGGTCAACACCATTGATGGAGCCCGGATTCGGTTTGCGGATGGCTGGGGTTTGATCCGGGCCTCGAACACCCAACCGGTGCTGGTCCTCCGGTTTGAGGCCACCAGCGCAGCGGCCGTGGCCGACAATCGCGCGGAGGTGTCCCAGTGGCTGGCCGGGCAGGGCGTACAGGTCCAGCGCTGAAGGTGTCGGCCGGCCGCTGGTGGCTGGTCGTCGGGGTGGGGGTCGCCCTGCTGCTCTTCGTTGGGCGCTGGGGCGCCGAGTGGTATACGGATCAGCTGTGGGCCGGGAGCGTTTCCACCGGGGCCTCGGGAGCCCTCCGCCGGCGGGCCCTGCTCGGGCTCGGGCTCGATACCATCGCCACCCTGCTGGCCACCCTGTGGTGGGCCGGCAATCTGATGGTCGCTCACCGGGTGGCCCTCCGACTGCCCACGGAGGCACCCGGCGGCAATCCCAGATTCCGCCATCTCATTGCGGCCCGGGAGGCGCACTGGTGGGTGCTCGCCCTGGGCCTGACGCTCGGGGCCCTCTCCGGGGCGGGTGCCTCCACCGTGGTCGACTCCGTGACCCTTGCCTGGCAAGGGGCCCATTTCGGAATCGTCGATCCCGTCCTCCACGCCGATGCCGGATTGTACCTGGCCCAACTCCCCCTCTGGCTGGTCCTCCACGCCTTTGCCACCAGCCTGGTCCTCGGGGGCCTCGGAGTGGTCACGGGGTTCATGTTCCTCTCCGGCACTCTGCGTCTGGGGCGTGGCAGGGCAGGCATCTCCAGTGCCGCCCGGCGTCAACTCGCCATGCTGCTGGCTGGCCTGGCTGTCCTGATTGCGATCAAGTTCATCCTGCTTCCCTACCAAGCCACGGCCGGACTCCCTGAACCGGTCGGGCCCGAGCTCACCCAGCTGTATCGCTCCGTCGGGTTCCTGATGGTCGGCGTCGGGCTGGCCACCACAGGCCTCTCTCTGCTCTGGATGGCCAGGCCGATCCATGCGCTCGCCGCCGGAGGCTGGCTGGTGCTCACCTTCGGGCTGGTGGCGAGTTTCTATCTGCTCCCAGGCGGAGGCCCTTGGCCCGCCACCGAGCAGGATCGAGCGCTCCAGCGCCGCTTCGATGCGGTGGCCTATGGGGTTCCCGATGGGGGCACCATCGCCGTTGGCGGGCCGTCGGGCGGGCTGCCGGTTTCCCTCTGGGATGAGGCTGCCCTCCAGTCGGGCAGTTCGTCGGGCATGGTCCTCGCCGCCTACCGGTCACCGGAGGAGCACGCGCTGTGGCTCCGGATCACCCCGCTGCAGAGCGGCGGAGCTCAATTGGCGCTGATCCGTTCGGATACCGCAGCGGGGGCGGGAACCCCGGTCGATCTGCCGGCGGGGGCCACGACGCTCCCGGCGGGGGCCATCTTCCCCGAGGCAACCGGGGTCAGCGTGACCCAGGGGGGCAGAGGAGTGCCGGCCGGAGGTGTCCTGCGCAGGGCGGTGCTTGCGTGGGTGCTGCAGTCGCCGGAGCTGATCAGGCTGAGCCCATCAGACCGCGTGGCCTGGGAGCGAGACCCGGTCCGACGGCTGGCTCGATTGCTCCCCGCGGTACGCTGGACCAGCCCGCGGGCGGTGGCCGCCGGGAATGACTGGTGGTGGGTCTACGACGGAACCCTGGTGGCGGAGGCCTTCCCCGCTTCAAGCCGCCTGACCTGGTTCGGGAGAAGTGTCGGCTACGCCCGCGCCAGCCTGATGGGGGTGGTCAGTCCCTCCGGCGCGACCGGCGTCTACCTGCGTTCCCGGTCTGATACCCTTGCGCTCGCGCTTCAGCGGATCTGGCCGGAGTTGATTCACCCTGCGTCCGAGAATCCGATTCCCCCTGGCACCCTCGGCTATCCGGCGTCGGCCCTCCGCCTACAGGCCACGCTCTGGGCCCGCGACACCGCCTATCGCCTGGGCCGAAACCCGACGGAGATCCGTCTGGCTCCTCTGGAATCCACCGCATCGTCGCTGGCCGGGATGCCGATTGCGGTGATCGAAGACACCAGGACCAATCGAGTCCTCTCTGTCCTGGTGGGGCAGGAGACGGGAGGCCTGCTCCGACTGCACGTCTCCGCCAGTGACTCCAGCGGACTCGATGCGGCCGCCGTGCTCACTCGACGGTGGCTCCGGCTGCCCCTCGTTCTGGCGCTGCGGGATTCGGTCCGGGCCCTGGGCGACAGCCTTGACTCCGGACTGGTCCGCTTGGGGGTGGATGGCGCGACGCTGCTCGGCTACCAGCCCCTCTGGCGCATTGGGGCAGGAGGTCGGCGCTCCCTGCTCGCCGTCGGGATCGCCCAGGGCGGCCGGATCGGGGTGGGGCGGACCTATCAGGAGGCGGAACAGCGGCTCACGGAAGGCACCGGGCCCACGATTCGTCCGACCCCGGGTGAGTCGCCAGTGCTGTTCGAGGCGCGCCGGTATCTCCGGGAGGCCGATTCGGCCCTTCGGCGGGGCGATCTGACCACCTTCGGCCGGGCCTTCGCGGCGCTTCGCCGGATCCTGGAAGCGGGGTCCGTTCCGCCCGACTCGCAACCCTAAGTGGAAGGCTTGTGAAGAGTTAGCGCGAAGACTAGCTTGGGTGGCTGTCCGGCGCATGGGGCGCCGGAGATACCCGGACCCGGGAGAACGTCAGGGTGAATCTTCACGAATACCAGGCGCGTGAACTGCTCAGGGCTGCGGGCGTGGCGATGCCAGACGGCGATGTGGCCACTACCCCCGCTGAAGCCCGGGCGATTGCCCGGCGGGTGGGCGGGACCGTCGTCGTCAAGGCCCAGGTTCACTCCGGTGGGCGAGGCAAGGCAGGGGGCGTTCAACTCGCCAAGACCCCGGCCGAATCAGCCGCCCACGCGAGCCGGATTCTCGGCATGACGATCAAGGATTTCGTGGTCGCGAAGGTACTGGTGGTTCCGGCGGTGGAGATCGCCACCGAGGCGTACGTCGGGTTGATTCTCGATCGGGAGAGCCAGCGCCCCGTCTTCATGGTCAGTCCGGCCGGTGGGATGGACATCGAGCAGGTCGCGGCCGCGACTCCGGAGAAGATCCATCGACTCGCGGTCGACCCACGCTATGGATTGCTGCCGCACCAGGCGCTGGGGCTCGCCTTCAAACTCTATCACGATTTCAAGCAGGTCCGGGCGGCGGCCCGGATCATGGAACAGCTGTATGGCGTCTTCATGGCCAACGGGGCGACCCTGGCGGAGATCAACCCGCTGGCCACGACCGTGGATGGGCAGGTGCTTGCCTTGGACGCCAAGATCTCGATCGATGACAATGAGCTCGACCGTCGCCCGGATCTGGCCGCCCTGCGGGACGAGTCCGCCGAGGCCCCCAGCGAGGTGGCTGCCCGGCGGGCGGGGCTCACCTTCATCAAGCTCGACGGCAATGTGGGATGTGTGGTCAACGGCGCCGGCCTGGCGATGGCCACCATGGATCTCGTCAAGTACTACGGGGGTGAGCCGGCCAACTTCCTCGACATCGGGGGCAGCAGCAACCCGGAAAAGGTGGTCACCGCGTTGCGGATCATCACCCAGGATCCCAACGTCAAGGCGATCCTGTTCAACATCTTTGGTGGCATCACCCGGCCCGCCGATGTGGCCAATGGTATCGTCGCGGCCCTGAAGGAGTTCGAGGTGGCGCTCCCGGTGGGGAACCGGTTGCCGGGC